>JAISMT010000152.1 GCA_031276585.1 Bifidobacteriaceae bacterium | reverse complement strand
CTCAAGATCAGGTGGCTACTGAGGCGGTGCAACGCCCGTGAACCGCGAGATCAGACGCATCACTCTGGTAGTAGCAGCCATGTTTACAGCCTTACTGGTGGCAGTCAGCACCGTTCAGTTTGGTACGGCTGCCGGATTGCGTGCCGATTCCCGTAATGCCCGCACCATCTATGACTCGTTCAACAAGGACCGTGGACCTATTTTGACGGTAGGCGGGAAGGTGATTGCCAGTTCTACCAAAGTAGATGATGACTACGTTTACCAGCGTTCCTATACCAACGGGCCTCTGTATGCCCCCATTACAGGTTACGTAACGGTGGTGGGCCCGCCTACTGGATTAGAACTGATGGAACAACACGTGTTGGAAGGTACCGCTGATTCCCTGTTCTCCATTTGGGTTCGCCTCCAGGAGCTGATGACGGGAACCGAACCTACTGGCGGCGCAGTCGAGTTAACCATTGACCCGGAAGTGCAGCAGGCCGCTTGGGATGCGTTGGGTTCAGCCCGGGGAGCAGCCGTAGCCTTAGACGCTAAGACTGGCGAAATTTTAGCCTTGGTCTCTAAACCTGCCTTTGATCCCAACGCTTTGGCAATACATGACCCTAAAGCCGCCCAAGCCACCTATGACGCTTTGGAAAAAGACCCCGCACGCCCGCTGTACAACCGCGCCATCAGCGGCAATCTCTATGCCCCTGGCTCTACATTCAAGCTGATCACGGCAGCGGCGGCATTAGAATCTGGTGATTACACCCCGGAAACTGTTTTGGAGGCCCCGGCTTCTCTGGCTTTGCCTAATAGCTCCGCCAAATTAACCAACTTTGGTGATTCCAGCTGTTCAAGCAGCGGGAAAATGTCGCTGGCGGAAGCGATGAAGGTGAGTTGTAACACTGCTTTTGGTTCTTTGGGTATGGCGCTGGGGCAATCCCGTATAGCGCAACAAGCGGCGGCGTTTGGTTTTGGTCAAGACCTTTCCATTCCCCTGCATGTTCGCCCTTCGGTGTTCCCGCAAGACATGGACCAAGCCCAAACTGCTATGGCCGCTATCGGCCAGTTTGATGACCGCGTCACGCCGTTGCAGATGGCCGTGGTAGCGGGCGCCATCGCCAATGAAGGGCGAGCTATGCAGCCGCACTTGGTACGTTCTGAACGCGATTCGGATCTGCACATAGTTAAAGAGGCCACGGCTAAACAGTCTGGGCAGCCGATCAGCCCGGAGACGGCTGAAGCATTGCGGGAAATCATGTTCCAAACCGCTCAGGAGGGCACGGCTAAACGAGCCCAGGTAAGTGGCGTAAAAGTGGGAGCCAAAACGGGTACCGCCGAGAAGGGGCCAGGCCAAGCTCCTGACGTTTGGACCGTAGGTTTTGGTGAGGTGCAGGGCCGGGCGGTAGCAGTAGCTGTAGTGGTAGAAGATGGTGGGACTTTAGGAGAATCCGGTTCTGGGGGTGTGGTGGCTGCTCCTATGGCGGCAGCGATTTTGAAAGCGGTGTTCCCGTGATAGCAAGCAGCGGCCTGCTTCTAAGCGGTGGGCATTACAAACTGGTATCCCGTATTGCTGTTGGGGGCATGGGCGAGGTATGGCGAGCTCATGATCTAGTGACAAATTTGCCGGTAGCCATCAAGGTACTACGCCCCGAATTCACGGGCGATCCAGTCTCATTGAAACGGTTACGTTTTGAGGCCCGTAATGCGGCCATGTTAAACCATCCCAACATTACTCAGGTGTTAGATTACGGCGAGACAGAAGGTACCGGATATCTGGTAATGGAATATGTGGAAGGCCAATCCCTAGCGGATGTTTTAGCAACCCATTCCGCTATTGCTCCGCTACGTTTGTTACCCATTTTGATCCAAGCTGCTTTAGGGTTACATGCGGCACATGTTGCCGGTGTAGTACACCGTGATGTGAAACCAGGTAATATTCTGTTAGGGCCTTCTGACCTGGTTAAACTCACTGACTTTGGTATTTCGGTAGCTCATGGTCAGATGTCTTTAACTGATACCGGAAAGGTGATGGGAACAGCCCAATACCTTTCTCCGGAACAAGCTTTAGGTAACCCGGCGCAACCTTTAGGTGATTTGTATTCGTTGGGGGTAATTGCTTATGAAGCGTTAGCGGGGCACCGGCCTTTTAGGGGTGCTAACTACGTCGCGATTGCTTTAGCCCAGGTGAACGAGAAACCGCCCCCGCTACCAGCTTCGGTAGAAAAAACATTAGCCGCATTGGTGATGCGTCTAATGGAAAAAGATCCAACAAAAAGGCCGGCCGATGGCGCCCAGCTGGCCGAGTTGTTGGGTGATGCACTGGAAGTTCACCGGGAGTTGGCTAGCCGATTGTTGACTACGCGGCGGGGTGACATTACAGCAGAGCCCCTCCGCACCCACAAACGCGGCGCTTCTCCCAACACCATGGAACAACCGGCTGTGACACCCCGCTCAATCATGCCCCCACCAGCTCCCATCACTGCGGCTGCACCGATGGTAGAGGATGCATCCACGCCGGCTTTCCCCTTACCCATCGTGGCTAGTACCCCAGTTCTTGACCCCATAGGACCTAAAGGAACTCTGGGCGCGGAAAATCCAGATTCAAATGCCGTAGATTCAACCCCTAAGGAATCCAGAGCAGCCAGAGCCATACCGCCTGTTGGTTCTACCTGGGAAACACCACCACCGCTGCCTGACCTGCGGCTACCCGATTTGGACCGTCTTGACCAGCCTCAAATTCAAAGTGAGCCCTTTAGGGCGTTGGCCAGCCCACTTGCAACTCCCATCAGATCAGAGCCAGCTGATCTTGAGCAGCCTGCCTCAACGGAAGAACCGGACCCTACCGAAACGGTGCCCCCTATTGACGCGGAAGACTCCGAGGATCCGGTAGAAGAAGAGCCCGAACCCACTGAAACGGTCTCTCCAGTAATAACCAGTGACAAAACTGATTCAACAGAAAAACCACCGGTACCCCGAACTGAAGGCAGACCCACAGTAGCGTTCGCGCCAGTGCTTTTACCCTCTTCGGCCCCACGCGGCAAGCCAGCGGCTAACTCAGTAACTGAGTCAACCTCTGAAACAGAACTTTCACCAGATTTACCAGGAAAAACGCCTCCATCGGACGGGTTGGGCCGTTTTCCCCAAGACTGGTGGGCTCCCCTCTTGGTGGCTTTGGGATTGATTGCCATAATTCTGATTGGTTTATTCACGGCATTG
>JAISMT010000151.1 GCA_031276585.1 Bifidobacteriaceae bacterium | reverse complement strand
TTTTTTCAGCTGTCTAGCCCAGCAGAAAAGCCTTACGGCTCAGGCGCTACCGGTTCCCGGTACCAGGGACAGCGGGGACCTACCGCGTCCCGTTCCTACTTGAACTTTCACCGGACCATCATCTGAGCGGATTTAGACCATGTCCCAAACGCTGACCAGTGCCTTAGCTGAGACCCACCATCTTTTGGCGCTGGGTGGCGACATTGATGGTAATGAGATTGCACTGTTGGCTTCCACCCGGTGGAAGCGGGTAGAACAGGCTCTGGGCGAGATTGGAATCTCCCGCTACTCCTCGCTGTTTGGCCCTTATTCGGTGGGGGCAGGGTTGGGCGCGACTCTTGGCTTACCACGGGGGTTAAATCAAGCTTGGATTGCAAACACCCTGACGGAACGGGGGGATCCGCCCTTCCCCGGCACGTTGGATCCCACTGGAGTTTCCCGTGCTTTCACCACTGGTTTACCGGTGCGGGAAGAGGGGCGCATAGTGAACTTTTTGGTCGCGGTAGCCCGGCGTTTGGGTGGTGTGGTGCGGTTCTACGATTCAGGCATTATGGTGGCACCGGTGCCCGATGGCGCCCTAGATTTACGAGTGTATTCGCCTCTTTGGTTGGAACCAGAGGCGGCGTTGGTTACTGCCCGCACTGTAGTGCCGCGGTTTCAATTGGCTATTGACTGGCACCCCTATGTGCCTCCACCCACCAGACCACCTGAAGTTTCAGGTATCCCAGGCTGGGATTTGACTCCCGGGCAGCGGGCCGAACTTTTACGGCAAACTACCCTCCGGGACGCTGAAGCGTTAGCTGGTGAACAGAGCTTGGACCGCTTCGCCTTAACAGCTGATCTAGGACCGGCTGGAACTTTAACCATCGAAATTACTGGAGTGGACCAAACCCCAGGTGCGTTGCGTGGTGTGCCCTGGGCGTCCGAGGGCGCAGTGGAATACAACGTGCGTTGGATACCTTGTGAGCCCAAGAATCTTCTAATGGAATTCCCACCGGCTGACCACTGCCAAACCCGAGCTCAAATGGCTAACCTTCTAGCCGGCATCGCCCGTGTGATCCACCAAACTGTGGGCGGCGAGGTCCTATACGCTTATGGTATTCCCATTGATCCCACCGATCTGTAACTGGTCCCACCAAAAGTTCCCCTGAACGTTTGCCGTCCAAGGGAGGCGGCGGGTAGAGTAATGCGCTGGCCTTGTTTGAGGCTGTCAGCGCCTGTAGCTCAACGGATAGAGCATCTGACTACGGATCAGAAGGTTGGGGGTTCGAATCCCTTCAGGCGCGCGCCCCCTTTGGGGGAGTATGTCCGGAGGCGTCGCCTAGAGGCCTATGGCGCCCGCCTGCTAAGCGGGTTGGGGGTTTGAACCCCCTCGCGGGTTCAAATCCCGCCGCCTCCGCCATAAGCGCTGTTTGTGCTCTGCCCAAGCGGCAGCCTGGATAGGGTTACGGTAGCTGAGTGTGGGATGGAGGCATTCCCTTCCAGCGGGAAATGAACAAAATATGAACCCTGAAACCGTACGCCAACATTAGGCAAAAATGCAGACCGAACTAGACCGAATTGGTGAGCTTCGGAATCAGTTGAATGAACGTTTTCCGGACGGTATTGAGGCGGGTATCGCGCAGTACCGTGAATGGTTGCGGAGCGAACTGACGTACACTTCAAACGCCCTTGAAGGAAGCACACTCTCAAGTATTGAGACGCGTATGGTCATTGAAGATGATGCGATTCTTCCTAATAAGTCATTACGCGAGCATCTGGAAGCGCGTGACCATGCCATCGCCTGGGATTACGCGACTGACGTGCTCGAAAAACAACCCGAGATTACTGCAGCGGACATTCTCTCCCTTCATGGGCGTGTCCTCTACAGCACCAACAACGCAGAAGCGGGCTTTCTGCGGCGTACCAGTGTCCGCCTTGCCGGTTCGCAGACGGTGTTTCCCAACCCGCTACGGGTACCAGATCGGTTCGACGCACTTGTAGAGGAAATCAACCACCCGGCGAATGGACTCCACCCCGTTGTCCACGCCGCGCATATTCATCTCGACTTCGTGAAAATCCATCCCTTCGTGGACGGCAACGGCCGCACGGCGCGCATCCTCATGAACGTGCTGCTCCGGCGTGCTGGCTTCCCTGCTGTGCCCATCTACCCCCAGGATCGGCGTGAATACCTCAACGCCATTGGGCAGGCCGATGGCGACGAGGGGGTGGCCTTCGCCGCACTAATCGCCCGCTTCCAGCACGAGACCATCGAGCAACTGTTGAACGACGACACTACTAATAGTTAACTAATCTGATTCAGTCAGTTTTCTGGGGCAGAAAAGATTAGCCCCGCAGTTTGGCCACCGGCAGGCCGGTCTACCCGTACGGTTTGGCCTTCTTGGATTTGGCCCGCCAACAGCTGCTTAGCCAGCTGATCACCAATCTCGCGTTGGATTAGGCGCCGCAGTGGCCGCGCCCCGAAGGAGGGATCGTAGCCTTCCAGGGCTAGCCATTCGCGGGCCGGTTCGGTCACTTGGAGTTGCAGCCGCCGCCCTGCTAGACGCTGGTTCAGGGACTCCACCTGCAAGTCCACTATCTGCCCTATTTCTTCCAAGCTCAGGGCGTCAAAAATCAACACGTCATCTAACCGGTTGAGGAACTCGGGTTTGAAGGCACCCCGCACCGCCGCCATCACGGCTTCTTGTTGAGCCTCTGGTGACAGTGTGAGGTCCACCAGGAACTGTGATCCCAGGTTGGAAGTCAATACTAGGATCACGTTCCGGAAGTCCACGGTGCGGCCTTGACCATCGGTGAGGCGGCCGTCATCCAACACTTGCAGCAGAATGTCGAACACTTCGGGGTGGGCTTTTTCCACCTCGTCCAGCAGCACCACCGAGTAGGGGCGGCGGCGCACCGCTTCCGTCAACTGACCGCCTTCCTCATAACCCACATAGCCGGGAGGCGCACCCACCAACCGGGCCACCGCATGTTTCTCGGAATATTCGGACATGTCGATCCGCACCATGGCGCGCTCGTCATCGAACAAGAAGTCCGCTAAAGCTTTAGCCAACTCGGTTTTCCCCACGCCGGTGGGACCTAGGAACAAAAATGACCCGGTGGGCCGGTCGGGGTCTGCCACCCCGGCCCTGGAGCGCCGCACGGCATCGGACACCGCCTTTACCGCGCGTTGCTGGCCAATCAAACGTTCCCCTATCACTTGCTCCATGCGCAGCAACTTGGCCGTTTCGCCTTCCAGTAGGCGGCCAGCCGGAATACCGGTCCAGGAAGAGACCACTTCCGCTACTTCGTCCGGCCCTACTTTGTCTGGCACCAACGGAACGGCTGCGTTCGGCAGTTGGGCAGCGTCATCGGGCGCTAAACTCTCTGGTCCTTCCCCGCCTTGGGACTGTTCTGCAGCCACCAAAGCCGCCTGTACCGGCGGGATCTCCCCAAAGCGCAGGCGAGAGGCCTCCGCTAAATCACCCCGGTTCTCGGCTTGTTCGGCGGCGGTAGTGAGCTGGTCCAAACGGGCCCGCAGGTCACCCACCTGGTTACGGTCCGCTTTTTCTTGTTCCCAACGGGCGGTAAGAGCAGCCAGTTCCTCCCGGCGGTCCGCCAGATCAGACCGCAGCTTAGCCAACCGTTCCAAGGAAGACGCGTCTAGTTTTTTCTCTTTGCCTTTGACCGTGTCCAGCAGGTATTGCTCCTCCATTTCGAGGCGGAACACGTTGCGTTGCAGTTGGTCAATTTCTACCGGGTTGGAGGTTAGTTCCATGCGCAGGCGGGAAGCGGCCTCGTCCATCAAATCAATGGCTTTGTCTGGCAGCTGGCGTCCGGTAATGTACCGGTCGGAAAGCGTGGCGGCGGCTACTAACGCGGAATCCGAGATGGTCACGTGGTGGTGGGCTTCATAGCGGGGAGCTATGCCGCGCAGAATGGTTATGGTGTCTTCTACTGAGGGTTCTCCCACGTATACCTGCTGGAAACGACGTTCCAGGGCCGGGTCTTTCTCGATCCGTTCCCGGTATTCGTCTAGTGTGGTGGCGCCTACCATGCGCAGTTCACCGCGCGCCAACATGGGTTTAAGCATGTTCCCGGCATCCATGGCACCTTCAGCGGCCCCCGCACCCACCACGGTGTGCAGCTCGTCAATAAAGGTAATAACTTGGCCGTCCGAATCGCGGATCTCGCTGAGGACCGCTTTGAGGCGTTCTTCAAATTCGCCCCGATATTTGGCACCGGCCACCATAGAGCTCAGGTCTAAGGCGATGAGTTGTTTACCTATCAGAGCTTCCGGTACGTCGCCTTTGACGATGCGTTGGGCTAGGCCTTCGACTACGGCGGTTTTCCCTACTCCTGGCTCGCCTATCAAGACCGGGTTGTTTTTGGTGCGCCGGGACAAGACTTGCACTACGCGGCGGATTTCTTGGTCGCGGCCTATCACGGGGTCCAGTTGGCCTTCCCGGGCGGCAGCGGTGAGGTCGCGGCCGTATTGTCCCAGGGCGTCAAAGGTCCCTTCTGGGTTGGCGCTTTGGACTTTTTGCCCGCCCCGGACTTCCGGCAGCGCAGCGGTTAAGGCCTCGGGGGTGGCACCGTGTTGACGCAGGATTTCCCCGGCTTTACCTTCCTGCCCGGCGAGCGCCAGCAGTAGCACTTCGGCCGAGATGTAGTTGTCACCTTGGGCGTCGGCCAGTTTTTGGGCCGCGTCGAGGGCAGTTAACAGTTGGCGGCCCACTTGGGGTTGGCCGGTGGAAGCGCCCGATGCCGCCGGGAGAGCCGCTAAGGCCACGCGCGTTGCGCTGCCGATGCTTTGGGTTTGAGCTTTGGCTGCCTCCGCTAGCCGTAGAGCCAGTCCGCCTTGGTCTAACCAGAGGGCATTCAGTAGATGCAGCGGCTCTACGGTGGGGTTTCCGGCGGCCGCTGCTTGCTGGATGGCGTCTTGGAGTGCGGCCCGTGATTTGGTGGTGAGCTTCTCAATGTCCATGGTGGTATCCCCTCTCGCTGACAATCAACTAAGTTGAGTCTACAACGCTCAACTTTGAAGAGGGTAGTCCCGGACCAGACCGCTTAACCTGAATCAGCCATCAGCGAAACCGCGGCGGGCGGCATCGGGCGTCTATTCCGGTTGCTGACGAGCCGCTAGCTCCACTGACGCCGCATCCAACAAAACCGGAGGTGCAATGCCTGCCACGTTCAGAGCCCCCTGCCCCCGGCTTGCTGCGGCTGGGTCCGGGGCCAAGAACCACTCGTAAGTCTCGCCCGGAAGCAGTGTCACCAATTTGGCTTCGCCTTGAGCTGCTATCCGGTCAGGTTGCAACAAAAGATCACGGACCACCGAAAACGCGGTAACCTGCAGCTGAAACCCTCCTGGCACCACCTTGGTTTCAAGGCGGTAAGAGGGCTGTTCTAGGTGCAAAACACGGTCCGGTTGAGCCACTACCCGGCGCAGAAACGGATCCGGCACTAACGCATCCTGATCCACTACCAATAATTCATCGGCAGCCAGCCCCCGGCCCACCGCTGTTTGTGTGCCTGGCTCCGGCGCCAATTCGCGGGGGAGCAGCAAACTTAACACCGTTCCGGGAGGGACCACCAGTGGTTCGGCCCACCGGGCTCGCTCTGTTCCCGAGTTAACCTCTAACCGCCGCACCAAAGGAGTGGTAGTCCACGGAGCTG
>JAISMT010000148.1 GCA_031276585.1 Bifidobacteriaceae bacterium | reverse complement strand
TGGTGGCAAAGTAAAGTTCCTGGTCCAAGGTACGTTATACCCTGATGTGGTGGAGTCTGGCGGTGGTGAGGGGGCAGCTACCATCAAATCCCACCACAACGTGGGGGGCCTACCCGATGATCTCCAGTTTGAGCTGGTGGAGCCGCTGCGCACCTTGTTCAAAGATGAGGTTCGAGCGGTAGGTTCCGAATTGGGTCTGCCGGATTCTATGGTTTGGCGCCAGCCCTTCCCCGGTCCAGGCTTAGCCATTCGCATTGTGGGGCAGGTAACTCCAGAGCGGTTAGAAGCCTTGCGGCGGGCTGACGGTATTGTGCGCCAGGAACTCACTGCCGCCCACTTGGACCGCGAGATTTGGCAATGCCCGGTAGTGCTGCTGGCGGATGTCCGTTCGGTGGGCGTTCAAGGTGACCAACGGACTTACGGCCACCCGGTGGTGTTGCGCCCGGTCAGCTCAGAAGATGCCATGACGGCGGATTTCTCGCGGTTGGACTATGAACTGTTGGCCCGGATCGCGGGGCGTATCACAGGGGAAGTGACGGGGGTTAACCGAGTGGTACTTGATGTCACCTCGAAACCGCCCGGCACCATCGAATGGGAGTAAATACCTTCCAAAAAACTCCTCGCTACGGGGACCCCGCAAAATATCTGACCGTAGGGAAGAGATTTTGCTGAGACCCCGCGTGGGAAAAACTTACCTTGGACCTCAAGTTTCAGGCCCAAAGTAAGCTAGCCCTTAGGGCGACGTAGGGCCGCTATCAGCGCAGTCACCACTAGAGTCAGACCTGCCAACGCCAGCAAGATGATCAACGCTAAACGGCTGTCTACGCTAAAGCCCATTGAAGCGGCTATGACCCACACCCCCACTAGTGCTATCAACAAACCCCAAATCACCACCCCTAAACGGGGACCTGTTTTGACAGTTGCGGGGGCGGGAGGCTGAGGGCCAGGGGTTGAAGGTGCGGTTAGAGGGGATGTCACCGGGCTGGTGGCTTGGTTACTCATGATTAGTTCTCCTGTTCCCTGATCGTGGCCTCAGCCACGTCCTATGAGGTCTAGTTCGCCCATGTTGACGGTGTAATTGACGGTTAGCCGTGGGCTGCTGGTTTGATCATCGGTGGGTACCACCAGGGCTTTTAGTCCCACTCCTTCGGCTTCGGTACCGTGAATCTTGCCTAACGAGGTGTTAGGTACCGTTTTGGCACTGGCCCCGTCCCAATTGACGGCCCAGATTTGAGGATCTAGATCCTCGGTGGATAGCTGCCCCGCTTTGACTGAAGCATTTACGGTCACGGGGATTCCCCGTGGTAGTACTAATTTTCCGTTACCGGCTCCCACCGAGAGGTTTACGGTCACGTCGCCGTGGTCTAGCAGACGGGGATCGGTCAGGTCGGCAAACAAATCGCCTGCGGTGATGGATATGCCGCCAGCTGCTTCCGTGGCGCTACTGGGATGAAAAGTTACGTTTCCGAAGCGTAGGCCACCTTTAGTTACGGAGATGGCGTCAGCTCCGGCGCCAATGGGCGCGGCCACCAACGCTAACGCCAGTCCAGCAGCCACAAACCCGCCGGTGCGCCGTCCCATCAAGCCCAACAGCATCATGCCTAAGCCCACTACTACCAGGATCACACCGGAGGTAAAACCTCCCAACAAGACCCCATCTAGCCAGGTACTGTAGCGACTCAAAGCCAAAATACCGGCTATTACCAGCAGAACTATCCCCACTAAGGCCAGGGTTAATAGGCCACCCGCTGGGCGTTGGGGTCGAGGCGGTGGCGGCGTGGGAGCCGGTGGGGTTTGGGGTGGGCCCCAAGGCGGCAAATGAGGCGGCGGAGCAGACGACGCCGGGTAAGGGCTACCGGGCCCATAGGATCCCGACGGTGGTGCCGTTGCGGAGGGACCGGGCGGAAACGGCACCGTAGGCAGGTCCGGTGCCGCTGCGGCCGTTTGGATTTCTGTTTTTTGGCCAGGCGCAGAGTCTGGAACAGCACTGGCAATGGTCGCGGTGTTTGCGTCGAAATTAGCGGCACTTTCCGGTACCGCCGGGTCCGTTTGGTCTTCTTGATTTTCCGGATCGCTAGCGGGCCCGTTGTTGCCATTGCCGGGGTTTGCCTCGGCAGCATCCGCAGCGGGTTCTTGCGTACCCAACGGGTTCGAGCGTTGTGCTGTTGGTGAGGCTGGTGGCGGGGCGGCGGCATCGGCCATAAGGAAACTACCGGCCGATTCTGTGCCTGTCCAAGCTGGAGCGTAACCAGCAGTATGAGCCTGCCTCCCTCTATAGCCCACCCCAGCTAACACCCCGGTGGCCATCAGCGCCAACACTATGAGCCCCGCTACTTCAGTGAACGCTATCCAAGTTGGGACCAAACAAACCCCAAAACAGGTAAACGCTGCACCACCCCAAAAACCAGCGCTCAGCCGCCCGCGAGTCAACTCCTCGAAGTGGATCCGGCCATCAGATTCCTCCGGCAACAACAACCAACCCACACCATAAAGCAACACACCCAAGCCGGAAAGTAGAGCTGTGACCACAAAAAGGCCGCGCACTAATACCGGATCCCAGCCCCAGCGGTAAGCCAAACCACTGGCTACACCGCCAAACCAGCGGTTAGAACTGCGGTAAAAGTGTTGGGTTCGGATCCAGGTGAAAAACTGTGACCCAGCAGAGCGGGGGGGAATGGATGGTCCAGTCATGTCATCTAGTCTGGGCGCTAATACCAACCGCGGCTATTAGGTAAGGCCCTGGTCTCACCCTGGTTGAACCCTGAATTTCCCCTGAGGTGAGCGGCCAACGTGGTTCTATGGTCTACATGTCTAACCCGGTCCCATTCCGCGTGCTAAGGCGTCCGGTTCGGGGACGTTGGGTGGGGGGAGTGGCGCTGGGACTTTCTCAATATTTTGGGATCAGAGTCAAGTTGGTGCGCTGGGGTTTTGTGATCAGCGGCTTGTTGGGGGCGGGTGCGTTGTTCTACCTGTGGCTCTGGGTTATGACCCCCGGTGGGGAACCAGCCGGCAGCCCGGGAGCTGCACCACCTCCGGCTTTGGCTCGCCTGGCCCCCATGCTGCGTGACCCGGTGCGGCGGGTCCCGTTGTTGCGTTTATTAGGTGGGGTGGTGTTACTGGTGGTGGCGGGCCTGATGGCAGCCGCTGCTGCTGGTGTGGCCGTGCCATGGCAATGGTTAGCCCCTACCGCTGCTTTAGCGGGTGGCGTGTGGTTGGCGTGGAGCCAGTTGGAACGGACCGATGCTTTAGCCCGCCGCGGTCCGGTTTCTTGGGCCCGGTTGGTGGGGGCACTGGCTCTGGTGGTGTTGGCGGTGGTGTTGTTGACCACCCAGGGGCGGGACGCCGCTTCCATGTTGTTGGCTCTGCTGGCAGGGGTAGCAGTGTTGGCGGGGGTGGCTTTGGTGCTCGCTCCCTGGTGGTTGCGGTTACTCAACGCTTTGGGGGACCAACGTGCAGCTACCGCCCGCGAGTCCGAGCGGGCCGATATTGCGGCCCATCTGCATGATTCGGTTCTACAAACCCTAGCCGTGATCCGAGTCCAAGCCGAAGACCCAGCAGCGGTGCGGCGTTTGGCCCGGGCTCAGGAACGCGAGTTGCGCCAATGGCTGTACCAGGACCGGCCTCCAGCTGGTAGCTCCTTGGCGGCTGAACTGAAAACTACTGCTGCGGAGGTGGAAGACCTGACTGGAGTGGAAATAGAAATGGTGTTGGTGGGGGACCGGTCTCCTACCGCCGCCCTGGAAGCCCTGGTAGGAGCCACCCGAGAAGCTCTTTTGAATGCTGGGCGGCACGGTAGGCCACCGGTCTCGCTTTACGGGGAGTTGTCAGAGCGGTCAGTGGAAGTGTTTGTACGGGACCGGGGAGAGGGTTTTGATCTGGATGCGGTGCCCACTGACCGCCTGGGGGTGCGCGAATCAATCCTGGGTCGGGTGCGGCGCCAAGGCGGTAATGCCTCTATTAGGACCAGCCCCGGCGCGGGCACTGAGATACGTTTACAAATGGATATTGGAGTGATGGGAAGTGAGTGAAGTGAATCAAGACCCGGCTTTGGCCTCTCAACGGCCTTTACGAGTGGTGTTGGTAGATGATCATGCGCTTTTCCGAGCCGGTATAAAAGCGGAGTTGACTCCAACCTTGGAGATAGTGGGAGAGGCAGCTGCAGTTGACCAGGCCATCAGTGTAATTCGTGACACGGCCCCGGACGTGGTGTTGCTGGATGTGCACCTTCCGGGCGGCTCGGGTGGGGGTGGGGCCGAGGTGGCCCGGGCTTTCACTGCGGCAGGAGATACGGTGCGCTTTTTAGCTTTGTCCGTTTCCGATGCCGCTGAGGACGTGGTAGCGGTAATCCGGGCCGGCGCCCGGGGTTACGTCACCAAATCTATTAGCGGACCCCAATTGGCCGATGCCGTCCGACGGGTAGCAGACGGTGACGCCGTGTTTTCGCCGCGTTTGGCCGGGTTTGTCTTGGATGCTTTCGGTGCAGTGGTAGGGGACGTAGCGGTAGCCGATGACGAGTTGGATAGTCTCACAGCCCGGGAACAAGAAGTGATGCGGCTAATTGCCCGAGGCTACACCTACCGTGAGGTGGCCTCAGAACTGTTCATTTCCATCAAAACGGTGGAAACCCATGTCAGCGCGGTGCTACGCAAGCTACAGCTCTCTAACCGGGCGGAATTAACCCGGTGGGCGGCCCGTCGCAATCTGCTTTAACTGGGCGGCGGGTGGGGTGCGTTCTTTGGGGTGAGTTTTTCGGGGTCCCCACAAAAGATTCGAGCGGCGCGAAAAGATCTTGGGGGTGAGGTTACACTTCCGGGGTGTCTAGTCCCCAACCCATTCCCTTGCGCCGCCGTTCCGGTCCGGTCCTGGCCACGGTTACCGGTACCAAGTTGATTACCCCCCAGTTGCGGCGGGTGCATCTGATCGCACCTGAATTGTTTACGGGCCGTTCGGTTCCAACTGCCGCTTGGGTCAGAGGATTTTTCCCCCTTGACCCGGCGGGAGTTCCAGGGCCTTCGGGGAAAACCGGGCCGGTAGGCGCAGCTGCGGGGCCGGCCGCCGGTTCGGAGTCCAGTGCTGCGGCTAGGGCCTACACGTTGGTGGATTTTGACCCGGAGACGGGCCGGTTTGCTTTGGATTTTGTGTTGCACGAGCACGGCCCAGCGGCGCGCTGGGCGGCTCAGGCTGAAGCCGGGCAGGTGTTAAGGGTGGCGGGTCCGTTAGGCCGGGGGCGGGTGGAGCAGCAGCACCAACGCTATTTCTTGGCTGGTGACTTGACTGCTTTACCAGCCATTCGTCAATGGTTGATAGCGTTACCGGCCACGGTGGCGGTACAAGCCCATATTTGGTCTCCCAGCTCGCTGGAACATCAGGAGCTACCCACCGCTGAGGGTTGGAATGTGGCCTGGCATTACGGCACGGAAGGGAACTGGGCTGATTTAGCGGAGCGGGGCGAACTAGCTCCCCCCGGTTGGCATCCGGACCAGCCGGACGTGAAGTTTTTTATAGCGGGCGAGGCGGGTCTAGTTACGCGGGCCCGGCGCGCCATCGCGATGGCGGGGCGCCCGTTGCCCGGTAACCTGCACGCGGCGGGCTATTGGCGTTCCGGTGGGACCGGAGATCCCGCTGCCTTGGAGCGCCTGCGGTAGGAAACCACAGTGGAGGGCTCTCCCGGACCGAACTCAAACCTTGCGTGGCGCTAGAAACCAACCCACCCAATTCTTTTTATGCCACCGGGGTTTTTCTGTGATGTCTTCAAGAAAAACCCCGCAGAAGGTTCTCGTGTTACTCGAGCCTTCTGCGGGGCCTGTTAGTTACTACCTGTGATACCTGGGTTTGGATCAGGTAACTGACTATTTGATGATGGTGATTTTGCCAATCACCGGCAACGGTTGCAGCTTACCTTGGGAGGCGTTGACAATCCCCAAGATCACAAAGATTAAGGGCACTAGCCAAAGCAGACCCAACAACGGAAGGATGAATGAAGCCGAGGTCCACAGCAACGAGGCTGTCAGCACCGCGCTCAAGATTGAGTAAACAATAGAGAAAGCCAAGTTGAACAGGAACAATACCGTTCCC
>JAISMT010000111.1 GCA_031276585.1 Bifidobacteriaceae bacterium | reverse complement strand
GGCAACTATCAGGTGCCCAAATGCAGGTGTTGCGCTTGGTGGCCCAAGGGTTCTCTAACACTACTGCTGCTGAATTGCTCGGCTTGTCCCGCCGCTCGGTGGAAAACCACCTTCAAGCCATTTACCGGACCTTGGGGATTACTTCCCACCAGGCTTCTCCCCGGGTTGCAGCGGTGTTGCAGTTTTTGCAGCAGACTGCCAGGAAGTAGGACCGGGTGGTTGGTTTAGCCCGTATCAAGAATGATGCGGGCGAACGTTGGGTGTACCTCAGTTTTGTGGTCCCTTTGATGCTAGTTATCTCTATCAGCTTGGTTCTAGAGTGGTTCACGATTTGGGGTTGGGCGGACTGGTACTGGGTAGAAACTTCGTTCGCTGGTACCCACGGGTTAGGAATTTGGTCTTTTGCATTTGTTCCGGCCCTCCTAGGGGCAGCGGCGCTGGTTCCGTTTTATCCCACGGGGGAGCCCTGGCCTTGGCGTATCTTGTTGGCCGCACTGTTTTCCATCATGGCCGGTGGTTTACGTTTCGGAGTGGAATACGTGGTTTGGGGCAGCTCTTTTTTAGTGGGCCCGGTGATGCTGGAAGGCAGCCTTTCAGTGGCGGTGCCGTTTTTCTGCATTGTGGTTTCCATGTATCTGGCTAAGTCCCAGATCCGTTCTATCGAAACCGAACGGCGGATTACCGAGATGGAGTTCCAGTCCCGCCAAGACGCGTTAGAACACGAGAACGCCGAACTGAAGGTACGCCGGGAGCTTTCTTCGGTGTTACACGACCAGGTGCAGCAGCGCCTGGTTTTTGCAGCCACCCGGTTGCAGCATGAGTTGTTACCTTTGGCGGTAGAACGCAAGAACGAGACCGCCCAAGAGCTGCTGCAAGAGATCATTGCGGACATCGACCAACTACGGGAGGACGATGTCCGCAAGCTCTCGCACACCTTGTTCCCGCTAGGCGCTGATTTAGGTTTACACCAGGCTATATCTCTGGTGGTAGCCCGGGTTCCGCCCAGCGTTAAAATCGACTTGGCGGTCACGGACGCGGCCGCCAATTTTGATTCAGTAGTGGAGCCACAACTTGATATGGCTCTGCGGGCCGTGCTGGCCGCCATTCTGGACGAGTCCATTACCAATGCGATCAAACATGGCCAAGCAGATTCCATATCCGTGGGGTTGGACCTTACGGAGCGGAACGAGGAACAAACGGTGGTGTTGACAGTCAACAACAACGGTGTTCCCGTAGAACGGGACCCGGTGTTGTCTGGCCTAGCGAGCCACCGCGCCCGAGCTGAGATCTTTGGCGGTGGTCTCACTTTAGGTTTGGACTCGGAAGGCCAAACCTTGGTTACAGTTTGGCTTCCAGTTAACGGCTGAACAAAGCCATATTGGATTGCTCTACCTCGGCGTAGCTTTGACCAGCCGCCACTAGAGCTTGGCTGAGGGCCGCTAAAGCTTCTTCTACTACTCTTTGAGCTCCTCGCCACTGTTCAATAGCACCAGTAAACGCATTCGCTGCGGCCCCAGTCCAAACGCTAGATAGTTCTGTGACGTGTCCATTCAAGGTTGCTATTTCACCTTGGATGGCGGCTATAGAGCCGTTGGCGGCGCCTGCCACCACACCTAGGGTCTCAGAGTTGACTTGAAACGTACTCATGGATTCCTCCTCGGGTCTGGGCTTGCGCCCAGTGCGAAAGCCTCGGTAAGTACGCTAAGCCGGATCCGCTACGGGCAGCAGGCAGAAAAGAAACAGTCTGTGGATAAAAGCTCACGGCTCGGTTTGGGGAACGGAACTGGGTTTGGTGATTCCCTTCTGGTTTGGGATTACGGTAGTTGCCTCAAGCTCTTCACTATTCAAGTTGCCCTTAGCAATTAGTTCCTGACGGCACCGGATCAGCTCAGCTTCAATGTTGTTACGGGCTGCATCTTCCCAAGCGGTAGCCGCGGCAGTAGAAAAGCAGCGTTCCTGCCTTAGCCAGCCTTGTAGTACTGCAACCCGTGCCAGCAAGAATGATTCGAGGTTGCCGTTGCTGAATTCTTGGCGCAACGCAGCGCTGTAAGCCCGGTAGGCGCGAGGGTCGCTTGCCAACACGGCCCGTTCCGAATCACATAACACTGCCAGATCCGGTTCCGGTGCCACCGGTGGCCGGGAAGTTAAACCGTTGATTAGGTCACAAATTCGTTCTGTTTTAGTTTCCTCTAGACCTAGGTGGAGAAGTTGTCCATGGGCTAACTGCGCTGAAAGCGTGTGGTCCTCCCCGGTGATGCCGCTTGGCTGGTCAGGAGGGTTGGTAGAGAGTACGACGCCGTGATAGAAAGCGGCTAACCGCACCAGCGGCGGGCAAGAGGCCTCTTGGGAAAGCTCGTCAATCTTCTCTAGGACCGCAATCAGGTGCCAGATGCCATGAAAACGGCGAGCCGGATTGCACCAGCGTTCCAAAAGCTTTAGCCCAATACGGGTAGCCTCAGCGTGTGAGGCGGGGCAACCGGACTCTGTTAGCGCCCGGCACCAAACTCCCTCCAACCATTCGGGGTATTCCGCTCGGCTCATAGCAACCTCACCTCGACTACGTAGATTAACTCTGCTCACGCTACCCGGACCACCAGGGGTGGCGAAGTTTCAGCCCCCTAGTTGTCCAGCAGGCCCCACCAAATCTTCTCCCGTTGGTGGAATCTTTTGCGAGGACCCTGAGCAAAGGAAAACTTGACTCAAATGTCAGAGTTTCAGGTTCCTAGTGGTCTAGGTAACGTGATTCGGAAAGTAGCGCCGCCACCGGGTGTATCTTCTGCCTCTACGGTGCCGCCGTGGGAGGCTATCAAGCCATTTACTATGGCCAGCCCCAAGCCTGACCCGCCAGAATCGCGGGAGCGGGAACCATCCACTCGGAAGAAGCGGTCAAATACCCGTTGGCGCATTTCAACTG
>JAISMT010000054.1 GCA_031276585.1 Bifidobacteriaceae bacterium | reverse complement strand
TGTTCTTGGGCGTTTGCGGCGTCAGCACTGGCTTGGTCGGCGGCTTCGCTAGCAGCTTTTAGTTCTTCGTTGGCCTTGTTATAGGCCTCAGCGGCAGCCCCGGCGGCGGCTTGGGCTTTTTCGGTTTGTTCGGCCAGGGTGACCAACATGCCTTCGAGTTCCGCCACGGATGCGGCGGCTATCCGCTCTTGGCGTTTGGCCTCTGCTACCGCAGCGTCTGACCCGGGCGCTGGGGTAGGGTCCGCTAGGGCGGGGTTCGCCAGGGAAAATGCCGTTACGGCAGCCACGGCCAGGAGCACTAGGCGGCGCCTGTGTGGAGATCTCATGTTGGTCCTAACTGCCCCGATGCCGTGCTGCCAACCTCGGGAGCATTGTGGGAAGAGGTCAGGCATTCAGACTACCCCATTACCTCAACTGCCCCAATAGCAACATCTTCAACTTTCTCAACATTTACCACAGGCGTCACAGGTCAGGGGAAATACCGCTTGGCAGTTAAACACCGCCGATGCCGCCCCTCTTGTTTTCAGACCCGGCATTGACTTAGCAGGCCCCACAAAACCTTCTGCCTGCGGTCAAGCCTTTTGCGGGGGCCCCAAGCAAGAAAAAGTACGCTCAAACGTCAAAATTTCGGATCCCCAGTAAGGCTAAGCAAACGGAACTAGTCAGCGTCTCTCGTTGACGGAGCAGGCCTTGATGCCGTCTCACAATGTGAACACAAGATGTCTTACGCGTCCACCGTGGCCTAGCCTGGCTGCATGCAAACCCGCCGAATGTGTCGCTGAAGCTCAGCGCACGTTCGGCCTGCCTACCGCAAAGCATTTCCCCAGCGGGCAGTAGGGACAACGCCTAACCACACGTCAAACTGTGTGGTGGTACGCCCCTAATTTGATTTCTCCGGCCGTGCGCGGTTCCCACCAACAGCCACCCAAAAGCATCATCAAAGGAGAAACCAAAACCATGAGTCAGAAACCAGCTTTCGAAACCCTGCAAATCCACGCCGGTCAAGAACCAGACCCCACCACCGGGGCAAGGGCTCTACCTATTTTCCAAACCACCTCTTACGTGTTCCCTGATGCCGAGACAGCTGCCGCTCGTTTCGCATTACAACAGCTAGGCCCCATTTACACTCGGCTCACCAACCCCACCCAGGAAGTAGTAGAAAACCGCATTGCCGCCCTCGAAGGTGGTGCTGGAGGTCTGCTAACGGCATCGGGCTCTAGTGCTACCACCTTGGCCATTTTGAATATCGCTGGCACCGGCGACCACATTGTTTCCTCAGCCTCCCTCTACGGCGGAACCTACTCCCTGTTGCGCAACACTCTGCCCCGCTTTGGTATTGAAACCACCTTTGTGGAAGATCCCACGGACCTAGACCAATGGCGAGCCGCTATCCGCCCCAACACCAAAGCCCTGTTTGGTGAGACCATTCCCAACCCCAAAACCGATGTACTAGACATCGAAGGCGTAGCCAACGTGGCCCACGCCGCGGGGCTACCGCTACTAGTAGACAACACCGTAGCCACCCCCTACCTAATCAAACCCATCGAATGGGGCGCTGACGTAGTGATCCATTCCGGTACCAAATATTTGGGTGGGCACGGTAATTCGATCAGCGGCGCCATAGTGGATGCCGGAAATTTTGACTACGCCGCAGCTGACGGTAAGTTCCCGGGCTTCACCACGCCAGATCCGGCCTATAACGGCTTAGTGTTCGGGGAAGCATTTGGCCCCAACGGAGTGTTTGGCGTGAACCTCTCCTACATTCTGAAAGTAAGGGCCCAACTACTACGGGATATAGGGCCCGCAATCTCTCCTTTCAACGCTTTCCTACTAGCTCAAGGCATCGAAACCCTCTCCCTACGGGTGGAGCGGCATGTAGCTAACACCCTGAAAGTGGCACGTTGGTTGGAGAAACGCCCCGATGTGCTCCAAGTTCACTACTCCGGGCTGGAATCCAGCCCCTACCACCAGCTGGCTCAAAAGTATTCGCCTCAAGGACCAGGCGCAGTATTGGCCTTCGAGTTGGCTGGGGGTAAAGCTGCTGGGCAGGCTTTTGTTTCGGCTTTGAAGCTACATTCCAACGTGGCTAACATCGGCGACGTGCGTTCCCTGGTGATTCACCCGGCTTCCACCACCCACTCCCAGCTCAACGCCGAGGAGCAAGCCCTCTCTGCCGTAACCCCCGGGTTAGTGCGTCTAGCCGTGGGCTTGGAAGGCATTGAGGACATCTTGGCGGACCTGGAATTGGGTTTCGAGGCGGTACGGTCCCTGGCATGAGTGTCAGCACCGGCCCCGGGTTCGAGGGGCGCTCCCCAGAACCAGGCCAGCCGGTGCCCGCCACCGGGGCTTGGCGAGAAGGTGACCCGCCAGGCCACCGCCAGTTTTACCATGTGGGGCGTTTTGCGCCGGAACGGGGCGGCGGCATCAACCTAACCGTGGCCTACGAGACTTGGGGGCAACTCAACCCGGCTCGTGACAACGCTGTGTTGGTGCTGCACGCCCTAACCGGTGATTCTCACATTAGAGGTGAAGCTGGGCCCGGCCATCCCACCGCTGGCTGGTGGACCACCCTGATAGGGCCTGGCGGTCCGGTAGACACTGACCGCTACTTTGTGGTGGCCCCCAATGTGTTGGGTGGATGCCAAGGCACTACCGGTCCGGCCTCGTTGAATGCCGCCCTTGACCCCGGCGCCCGTGGGGTTGCTTTGGGGCCCCGTTTTCCCTTCATCACCATCCGCGACCAGGTGCGAGCCGAACTAGCCTTAGCGGACCACTTGGGAATAGATCAGTTTGCACTGGTGCTCGGGGGATCCATGGGCGGGATGCGGGTGTTGGAGTGGGCGTTGATGGCGCCGGACCGGGTTAAACGTATAGCACCCATCGCCACCACGGCTGCTTCCACGGCGGACCAGATCGCTTGGGCCCACGCCCAGTTGAGTGCTATTAGAAACGATCCCGGGTTCCACGGTGGAGACTATTACAGCCAAGCACCGGGGCAAGGTCCACATGTGGGGTTAGGCATTGCTCGGCAAATTGCCCACACTACCTACCGTTCCGCTCTGGAACTACAGGGCCGTTTTGGGGCTGAAGCTCAAGCGGGGGAGGAACCGTTAGGGGGCGGCGGGCGCTACGCCGTGGCCTCCTACTTGGAACACCACGCCGCCAAACTGGCTCTTCGTTTTGATGCCAACTCCTACATAGTGCTTACCGAAGCCCTGTGTTCTCATGACGTAGGGCGAGACCGGGAGGGCATAGCAGCGGCCCTCCGGCAAATCACCGCGGAGACCTTAGTAGTGGCAGTGGATTCTGACCGGCTCTATCTGCCGCAGGAATCAGAAGAACTAGCCCAGTTGATTCCCGGAGCTGGGCCAGTGCACCTGGTCCACTCCGATTATGGACATGATGGATTCTTGATTGAGTTCTCCCAGTTAGGGCCGCCCATCCGGGAGTTCCTGGAAAGCTAACGCTCCCGGTTGGGTGCAACTTAAGGGCCGCGTTCGGCACAGTAGAACTCCGACGTTTGGCTCAGTAGAACTCCCGCGTTTATCTCAACAGGGTGTGCAAAGCGGCGAGTTTGGTGGGGTGGCTCGGCAAAATGGTTCAAGGTTAAGGTGGGCTTAGCTGGGGGCAGGGCAGCAGGTCGCTGAGGTCCGCCCGCGCACCGGAAGCTCTAATTAGCCCGTGGCCGATGCCGTCCGTCCAGGTCAGGCGGCCAGTGACTAGTTCCAGCCAGGTTGCGGGAGCCATTTCCACCACGTTAGGAGGCGTGCCCCGGGTGTGGCGGGGGCCGGGTACACATTGGACCGCACCGTAGGGTGGCACGCGCAGCTCTACTGCGTTACCGGGGCTGCCTGCCGCGAACTCTTCCAAAGTGAAACGAACTGCTGTGGCCAGTTGACTGCGGGGTAAGGACTCAGATTGGTCCAACCATTCCTTTAGAGCCGCCAAGCCTTGATTGGGCGGGATTTTACGTTTAACGGCCATAAGTCTTCTTATAGACCCTTCTGGAATTATCCGGGGTACCGGTTCAGGCCCGGTCTAGCCTTTTTAGCACTTTGCGCCCTGCCACGGTTTGGGCCGCAGCCACCGCCGCCGCTAAAGCCGCTGCAAACAAAGTAACCTGCCAGGTGGAAGCCTCGGGATCATCCGGATCAGTGGGGGCTTTAGACCCCCCGGCCACGCGCCAAACTAGTTTCACCAGGTTGGTGGCCACAAACCCTGCCAAAACGGTAGCCAACGTGGAATAGAGCCACTTGGTGAGTTTCATAGTTTCCAAGCCTAACTGCCGTGGGGATCATTCGCTGTCTCGGTGGGCTTGGACTAATTCATCAGTAATAACATGCCCCGGAATGGCTGGTAAAACTCTTACTCCAGGAATCTGTGTAGCTGGTTGATCCAAGACTTCCAAGGCCTTGCGCATGGCGACAGACCAACATCATGATGCAGACAGATACTCTCAACTGCCGGCACCGCCTGGGGCTACACTAGTTCCGGCCCGTTGGGGCCAAACGACAGGGGAGCCCACCCGGTTCGTTCTTTTTCCCAGACCGTGAGACTGAGTTGTAGCAGCAACCGCTGCATTAGGCAGTCTTAAGGCCGTGGTTAAAGGCGGCACCGAGCGGCTGAGAGTGTTCCTTCCGCGAAGGAACAGACCCTCGAACCTGAACCGGGTAATGCCGGCGCAGGAAGTCGAGTATCTCCACCGGTTGCCGCAGCGGCGCCCGGTGCCCTCCATTTGTGACACAAAGGAGGAACCCATGACCATTACTAGAACCAACCCGCACCGTCCACCGCACCGAACCCTGACTCAAAAACTACTAACCGTAGCGTTGGTAGCGGGGCTCGCCACGGCGGCATCGGCCTGTGGGAAAAACGACAATCCGAGCGGCGGTGCCACCCAACCCAGTGCGGAAACCAAAACCGTGCGGCTGGTAACCCACGGCAGCTTTGCCATCTCGGATGAGTTGAAAGAGCAGTTCAAACAGGACACCGGTTTCACGTTGGAAGCGTTACCCTCCCAAGATGCGGGCGCAATGGTGAACCAACTGATCCTGACCAAAGACGCCCCCTTAGGGGACGCCGTGTTCGGGATTGACAACACTTTTGCTTCCCGCGCCATTGATGAAGGCCTCTTGGAGCCCTACACCTCAGCCGAGGCCGGACCGGAACAAGACCTTTACGCCACCAACGTCAAAGAACAACTAACCGCCGTGGACTTCTCTGATGTGTGCGTCAACGTAGACACCCGAGTAATAGCCGATGGCGCCAAGTTGACTTTCGATGACCTGCTCAAACCGGAATTCAAAGACCAACTAGTGGTAGAAAATCCCGCTACGTCTTCCCCCGGATTAGCGTTCTTACTGGCTACCATCAGCGCTAAAGGTGAAGACGGTTGGTTGGACTATTGGAAAGCGCTGCAAGCCAACGGCGTCAAAATAGTTTCCGGCTGGGATGAGGCCTACTACACCGAATTTTCGGGCCCCTCCTCGGAAGGCAAACGGCCGTTGGTAGTCTCCTACGCTTCCTCACCGCCTTCCGAAATCCCCGAAGGCGCCAGCGAGCCCGTCACCACCGCCGCTTTGAACACTTGCTTCCGGCAAGTGGAATATGCCGGAGTGTTGAAGGGAGCCGCCAACCCGGAAGGCGCCCAGAAGGCAGTGGACTTCCTGCTTAGCAAGGCCTTCCAAGCTGAGCTACCTACCCAAATGTGGGTCTATCCGGTCAAAGGAGACGCTCCCCTGCCGGAAGATTGGGCCCAGTTCGCGCCGCTAGCTGAGAAACCCTGGGAATTGCCTGCCAGCCAGATAACGAAAGGCCGGGACAGCTGGTTGGAACAGTTCAACAACGAGCTGCTGGGCTAGAGAGACCCCGGGTAACCCACCCCACAAAACCTCCTCGCTCCGCTCGAATCTTTTGTGGGGGCCCCGGATGAGGGTAAAAGTCGGTTCAAGGGTCAAAGCTTCCGACACCAAGTGTCTCTAGGTTCGGCAGCCGGCGGAAGGTTTTTAGGCCACCGATGCCACCGATGTCGCCGCTCTAGCAAACCCAAACAGGTAGGAATATGCGTCAAGATTTACCGCCAGAATTGCGCCGGGAACCCCTCTGGGTAGCGCTGCGCCGTTGCGGGTTGGCTGTGCTGGTGTTGATACCAGCGG
>JAISMT010000044.1 GCA_031276585.1 Bifidobacteriaceae bacterium | reverse complement strand
GGGGTCAAGTTTCATGATGGGACTGCTTTGGACGCTGCGGCTGTGGAATACAACATCCGCCGCATGTGGGATCCCGAATCGCCCCAATACAGCGCTAAAGCAGCTGGTCAAACTAATTTTGTGTGGCAATTCACTAAGGCGGTAACCGCAGTCGATGCCACCACTCTGGTGGTGGAAATGACCCAACCGTTCTCGCCCTTCTTACGCATGCTGCTGCAGGGGGGCAACGGATCCACTGGGATCATCAGTCCCGCTGCACTAGAGAAGTACGGGGAGGACATAGCCGATCACCCGGTGGGTACGGGGCCGTTCAAGTTTAAGGACCGGGTCCGGGGAGAGCGGATTAGTCTGGATAAAAACCCCGATTATTGGGGGAAGAAACCTAAACTCGATGGTGTAGTTTTCCGGCCTTTACCGGACGCTTCTGCCCGGGTGGCGGCACTCCGCTCCGGCGATGTTGATATCATCGCGGTCCCCAGTCCTGATTCGGTTGAATCTTTGGTCAATGAGGGATTCCAGCTTTCTGAAGGTACTCCACCACACGTTTGGTATCTGGCCTTCAATATGAAGAATGAATACACCAAGAAACTCGAGGTCCGCCAAGCAATTAACCTGGCGATTGATCGGGAAGGAATGGCCAAAGACCTGCTGCGGGGCACGGTTAATCCCGCTTTCGATGTTCAAGCACCAGCCAACGCCGCTTATATGAAGCGAACTGAGGCTTACACTCGTGATTTGGATAAAGCCAAAGAATTGTTGAAGGCGGCTGGTTTGGAGAATGGCTTCAAGATGAAGTTTATGACCTCAGTAGACGGCTCGGGCCAGATTATCCCAGTACCGATGGCGGAATATATTCAGCAGAATCTAGCTGAGGTTGGTATCGAAGTAGAAATCGTGACTCAGGAGTGGATTAGCTACTTGAGCACTTGGGCAGAAGGCCAGCCGGATGACACCGGAATGGCCCAACAGTCCTGGGGTATGACTACTCCATACTGGCTCTACATTGTGACCTCTTCCAACATGATTGCCCCTAACGGGCCAAATGTGGGGTATTACTCGAATCCAGAATTAGATCAGGTGATGAGCGATGCCATAACAGCTACTGAGGAAGCGCAGGCTAATGAATTGTGGCAAAAGGCAAACGACATAGTGGTGGCAGATTCGGCTTTGGCTCCAATAGTGAATGATAAAGCTCCCTACGTCTTGGGTCCGAACGTAAAAGGTTTCGTTTCCGCCAGTGAGGAGTGGTACGACTTGGTCAACGTGAGTTTAGAGCCGTGACTGCGGTAGCCAAACGCCTGGCCTCTACGGCGGCGGTTCTCTTGGGAGTCAGTTTTGTGGTGTTCTTGCTGCTGCAACTGGTTCCGGGGGATCCGGCGCGGGCCATTTTGGGTTCGGGTGGCACGGCCGCCCGGGTGGCCGAGGTACGGGCGGAACTAGGGTTAGACCAACCTCTGCTAGTTCAGTTTTTCGACTATCTAGGCCGCCTACTTCAAGGTGATTTAGGCCGGTCTTATACGGTCAACAAAGACGTTTCGGAGATCATACTGCCGCGCTTAGGCAATACCATCATTCTTTCCGGAGTAGCCCTGGTGTTATGTCTAGTCATAGGGGTGCCAGCAGGATTGTTGGGAGCCCGGATGCAGAACTCAGTCTTCGACAAGTTGTCCATGTTGACCTCGTTGGCGGGGGCTTCGGTGCCGGTCTATTGGTTTGGTCTGGTTCTGATAGGCGTGTTTGGTGTCACACTGGGATGGTTCCCGACTTCGGGCATGCATGACGCACGTAACCCCGGTGGTTTAGGCGACCTAGCTGCCCACCTGACCTTGCCCGCCATCGTCGCGGCATTGGTTCCGTTGGCAGTGATAGCCCGCATGTCGCGCAGCAGCATGATCGACGTGTTGGGCCAGGACTTTATTCGTACCTTGCGGGCTTCGGGTCTAACCGAGAGCCGGGTGGTGTGGCGTCATGGCTTGCGCAATGCCCTGCCCCCAATAGTCACTGTGGTGGGACTGCAAGTGGGCTACCTGTTGGGTGGAGTGATCTTTGTCGAGGTGGTGTTCGGCTGGCCCGGTTTGGGTTACCAGCTTTACACCTCTATCACTCAGCGTGACTTGCCTGTGGTTCAGGCTGGAGTGCTGTTCATTGCTCTGGTATTTGTGCTGATCAACTTGGCGGCAGATCTCGCGGTGACTCTGCTTGACCCCCGATCCCGAAAGCAGGCCACCTTATGAGTAGTCCAACTCCCCTTCCGACCGTTTCAACGGTGCAGGAAGCTGACCAAGTTAAGCCTCCCGTGTCTAATGCGTTATCGCCGGGTATGTTGGCGAAGGCCCCGTCCCATCTGGCGCTAGGTTTGAGGGCTTTTTCCCGGGACAAGACAGCTGTAGTGGCTTTGGTGGTATTGGTGTTGGTGACGGCGGCTTCTATCGCGGCCCCGTTGTTGACTCGGTATGACCCCATCGTGGGCGATACTGCCAACCGGCTGGCCGGCATCGGCGCACCCGACCACCCACTGGGACTGGACGGTCAAGGCCGTGACATTTTGGCGCGGTTGCTGTACGGCGGGCGTTACTCTTTGGCGGTCGCGGTGCTGCCAGTTTTGGGGGTTTTCCCTTTGGCTTTAGCAATAGGGCTGGTGGCCGGATTTCGACGCGGCAAATTGGGTGAATTATTGATGCGCCTCCTAGATGTGCTGTTTGCCTTCCCACTGGTGTTATTAGCTATTGCTTTGGCTGCCGTAATGGGAGCGGGGCTGAAAAACGTGATGATAGCCATAGCGATATCGCTCATCCCCTATATGGCTCGGGTGGCGTACACCTCTACGGTGCAGGAATCGAGTAAAGAATACGTTGAAGCGGCTCGCGCAGCCGGTGCCAGCCAACCCCAGTTACTAGTACGCGAATTGTTACCCAATGTGGTCACCAACCTATTGGTGTATTCGACCACTTTGGCTGGTCTCATGATTGTGGTGGCGGCCGGTCTTTCGTTTTTGGGGGTAGGGGTGGTACCACCAGCACCAGATTGGGGCATTATGACCTCCGATGGCGCCGCCGTGCTTCTCGAAGGCAAGTTCCATGTGGCCACCATCCCTGGTTTGGTGATTTTGGTGGTGTCATTGGCGTTCAACCTGGTAGGCGACGGCCTGCGGGATGCCCTGGATCCAAGGAAGCAGACTAGCTGATGAGTACAGAACCCCAGAACCGTGAAACTCTTCTGGAAATTGAAGACCTCTCGGTCCATTTTCACACCGAAACAGGCTTGGTAAAAGCAGTCAAACATATGAGTTTGAGTATGGCCCACCGCTCCATTTTGGGGCTGGTAGGCGAGTCAGGTTCCGGTAAATCCGTTACTGCTCTATCCATTCTGCAACTCCTTGGCACCAGCCGGGCGTCCATCCCCAACGGCCGTATTTTGTTTGAGGGTGAGAATCTGTTGACAAAGACCCCCCGTCAAATGCAGCAGATTCGCGGTAGCCACATTGGGCTAGTGTCACAAAACGCTTTATCCGCTTTGGACCCATCTTTTACCATTGGAGCCCAGCTGATTGAAGTTATCCGTTACCACCAAAATCTGGACCGGACCACCGCCCGGAGCAGGGCCTTGGAATTACTTGAATTGGTTGCGTTACCTGATCCGTTGCGGCGTCTGAAGTCTTATCCGCATGAGCTGTCCGGTGGGCAGCGCCAGCGAGTAGTGATAGCTATAGCCTTGTCAGCCCACCCCGAACTCTTGTTGGCGGATGAACCGACCACGGCTTTAGACGCCACCGTTCAAAAACAGATCCTTGACCTGCTGTTGGATATCCACCGCGAATTGGGGACTGCGATCCTACTGGTCACCCACGATTTCGGCGTGGTAGCTCACATCTGTACCGATGTGGCGGTGATGCGCCGCGGCGTGCTGGTGGAAAAAGGTACTACATCCCAGGTGCTAACCCGTCCGGAACAGCCCTACACAAAGGGTCTGATGCGGGCAGTGCCCCGGTTGCATCCTGATCCAGAGCTTGCCGCCAAACCGCGTTCTGAACGCCGGTTGTTCGAGTTCACGGATTTAAAGGACGACCCACCAGAGTTAGCCCCCGCCGGGGCTCTTAGCAGTCCCTCCAGAGAGGAGTCAGGTAATGGCTGAACCTAAAATAGACCCGATTTTAGTGGTTAAAGATCTAGTGAAAACATTTCCAATGCGGGGCGGTAAGAAGGGCGCGGCTTTCACCGCCGTGGATAAGATCAGCTTTGATATATACCCCGGCCAAACCTGGGGTTTGATAGGTGAATCCGGTTCCGGTAAAACCACTACCGGGCGAATTATTTTAGGGTTGGAAAAGGCGACTTCCGGGGTGGTCTATTTCGACTGGCATGAAATTACCGCTTACAACCAGCATCGGTTGCGTAAACTCCGTTCTCGTATGCAAATTGTATTCCAAGACTCAGGTTCGGCTTTTAATCCTCGCCGTCGAGTGGGGGAGCAGATTGGATTCCCGCTTAAGCGTTTTGGGTTGGCAGAACCGAAGCAGATCCGCTCCCGGGTGGTCGCAATGATGGAGCGAGTGGGGTTGAGTGAGTTCCAACACGACCGTTATATCCATGAGTTCTCTGGGGGGCAACGCCAACGGCTGGGGATAGCCCGGGCTCTCATCACTGATCCGGAGTTTGTGCTCTTGGATGAGCCAACCGCAGCACTGGACGTTTCAGTTCAGGCCCAAGTTTTGAATTTATTGAAGGACCTACAAGCAGAAAGAGGTCTGACCATGCTTCTGATAACCCATAACCTGGCTTTGGTGGAACACATGTGTGATTACGCCGGGGTGTTGGACAGTGGCCGGTTAGTGGAAACCGGACCGGTGGACCAGCTATTGCGTGCTCCTCAGACTGCTATTACCCAGAAGCTGGTAGACGCGGTGTTGGAACCGGAGCTAGTGGAGACAGCGGCATGAACCAAACTGAGGTGAGAGCGCCAGAGGCGGCTCGTTTGGTTGCTGCATTGAGCTTTGAAATGCCGTTATTGCTGGCTTTCCAGCCGGAGCTGCGGCCAAGTCACGAGGAAGGCGAGGAGTAGGTATGGTCCCCTCTTCGCACCAGATAGCGGACCTCAGTGTTGACCAATTGCACACCGCGGTGGAGGCAGGAAGCTTGCATCCTGTTGCCGTGGTAGAGCATTTTCTCAAACGTATCGAGGAGAAAGAAGATTCTGTCCAGGCGTTCGTTGAAGTCTATGCCGACGAGTCTTTGGCGGTAGCCCAGGCTCAAGGTGATGCAATCCGGGCGGGTCAACCTGGTGGACCATTGCGCGGTGTGCCTTTTGGGGTCAAGGATCTTTATGATGTGGCGGGCCATCCTACTCGGGCTGGTTCCCTAGCCTCGAGTTCCGAAGCGGTAAAGCTGGATTCCACTGCGGTAGCCCGGCTACGGCAGGCGGGGGCCATAGTGTTGGGTAAAACCACCACCCACGAATACGCCTACGGGGTGGCTACTCCACCCACTCGCAACCCTTGGGACTTTAGCCGCATCCCCGGTGGTTCCTCCGGCGGATCAGGTGCAGCACTTGCGGCCCGTTTTGTGCCCTTGGCTCTAGGTTCGGACACGGGTGGGTCTATTCGCATTCCGGCCGCTCTTTGCGGGGTGGTGGGACTCAAGCCAACTCTGGGCCAGGTGCCCACCCGGGGTGTGCAGCCATGTGCCTGGACCTTGGATCATGCTGGCCCGATGGCGCTAACGGTGCGGGATGCAGCGCTGGCGCTGCGTCAACTGGTAGGTCCCGAGCAGCTAGTTTCGGGGGTATCGTCCCCTGCAGTTCCGGACTACCCCGCCTTGTTGGGAGACAACATTGTGGGGTGGAAAATCGGGGTAGCGGAAACCTATTTTTGTGACCGCTTGGCTCCCGATGTAGCGAGTGCTTTCGAGGTGGCAATACACCGGTTGGAGG
>JAISMT010000020.1 GCA_031276585.1 Bifidobacteriaceae bacterium | reverse complement strand
ACGCTGGTTAGGATTCCGAACGCCGGCCATAGTCCGATGGAGAACGCGCCGGCTGCGGTAGCTCACGCGATCACGGACTTCGTCCTACCGGCCCAGAAAGGACTTGGCTAAAAAGCGGTGGGTCGGCCGGATTCATGACAGTTGGTGGTTGGTGAGGCGTCCGGGGACGCGGTGAACAATCCAGATTCCTAGGTCCAAGCCGTGTTTATCTTCCGCGTTTCCTTAGGTCAGCGCGTTGCACTTACCACGTCAACACGGCCGGAACGTGAACAATCACCACCCTCCTAGCAGGCCCCACAAAATCTTCTCCCACTGGTCGAATCTTTTGCGGGGACCCTCGCGAGGTAAGAAAAAGTCGGCTCAAGTGTCAAAGTTTCCGATACCAAGTGGTCTAGGGGGCAGGTGATGACCAGGGCGAGAAAGCAGATCAGGACGTGGGCTTGGATCTTCTTGGACGCGCCCCGTGCGGACTTAGAAAACACCCACCCATCCCCGGCAGTGTATAGCCCGCCTTCAGTGTCAGAGGTGAAAGTAGTTCGTTGCATCGTAGAACACCAGGGTGGTGTCCCGGCCCCACATCCAGGTGACGTCCTTCGCACAATGGGCCGATGGAGCCAAGCAGGTTTCGTTACTGCTCCGAGCACTTTAGGTCCTTATCTAGTGCCGGCGTTGGTGGGGTGTGTAACTAATTGACCTCAAAACGCATTTGGTGCGTTTCAAGGTCAATTGTGCACATGGGGTGGTTGAGGCGGGTTTGAACTGGAAACTGAAGCGGGCCTTTGACCTGCTCAAACGCGGAAACTACGGTAGACGATGCCGCACAGCATCGGCGAGGCGTGTAACCAATTGACCTCAAAACGCATTTGGTTCGTTTCAAGGTCAACTATGCACACGGGGCGGTTGAGGCGGGTTTGAACTGGAAACTGAAGCGGGCCCTTGACCTGCTCAAACGCGGGGATCCCGGGCGGAGTGAACCGGCGGCGTTGGTGGGGCGTGTAACCAATTGACCTCAAAACGCATTTGGTGCGTTTCAAGGTCAATTGTGCACGCGGGGTGGTTGGGACGGGTTTGAACTGGAAACTGAAGCGGGCCCTTAACAGAGCTTGCTGGTCTGGTCAGCATGGGAACCCAAGTCAACGTACAAGAAGCCAAAACTCAGCTATCTGGCTTACTGGCCCTGGTGGAACGCAGTGAACCAGTTGTGATAGCGCGACGCGGTCAGCCAGGGGCGGAACTAACCCCGGTCAGGCAGCCGGTAGTAGCGCTCGGGTTTCGGCCAGCTGACGTGTCCGATGAGGCAGCCTTGCCGTTGGACGCCGAGGAACTCGCCGCGTGGGAGGCGGAGTGAAAGTTCTGCTTGACACCCGCGCAGTCCTCTGGGCGGCCCGCGCGCCTGAGCGGCTGGGACCGGCCGCCCGGCTTGTGATCGAACGTCCATCCACCAAGCGCTTGGTTTCAGATGCGAGCTGTTGGGAAATGGGCATCAAGTTCGCCCAAGGCAAACTACCGGAAGCCCAGATACTGTTGGAACGCTGGGAAGAGAGCTACTGCGGTCACTAGCCGCGTTGCCGCTTTCAGCCAACACAGACCATGCGCTCTTCGCTCCCCGACTAGATTGGGGCCGCTGCGACCCCTTCGACCGCATACTGGCGGCGCAAGCCATCACTGAAGGTGCTGCTCTGGTCTCGTGTGACATCGCCTTTGACGCAGTGGACGGTTTAGAACGAATCTGGTGACCACGAAGGACTAGCGCCTTCACGTGCCTGGACTCTAGTTCGATGGCGGTTCAGCGGCGGACGTCTTAGAAGCCTTCTGCTTTCCTATAAGTATTCCGGTGTAGAAAAGTACGCCTAATGCGGCTACACAAATACCGATTGAAGCAACTAGTACCACAGTATAATTGACGACTCCCGTAGATCCGAGGACTCCCACTAGGACACCGGCTAAGCCGATGAATACAGCGCCTAAACTGGCTATTAGTACGGGCGTGTTAGTTTTACTATCAGGTTTCTGGGGCTTATTTTCCGGCACGGCTAATCTCCTTGGAGTTATGATATCGACCTCATTATCCGCTCCCCCCCCTCTGTCAAAAGCAGATATTAGGTAAACCAGAAAATAAGCGGCCGGGTGGAGCAGAATGTGTCGTTACCGTACGTCTCACATGGGCGCCCTCGACAGGATTCGAACCTGCGACCTTCCGCTCCGGAGGCGGACGCTCTATCCCCTGAGCTACGAGGGCCTAACCGGGCATCCACTGTAGCAGCCGTGCCCGTAACTGTCCGACACGAAAGGCGGCTTTCGCAGCTAGGCTAAGTTTTAGTGTTCTACCGGGGTGGTTAAAGCGCCGCGATCACGCCTTTCAGGTAGGCGTCGATCTCCGCGGCGGCCCGGGCCGGATCGCCCTCGGCTATGGCCTGGACTAGCTCAGCATGGGAATGGGCTTGTTCGGATAGGTGCCGGAAGTTGAAACGCACGTTTTGTTCCACCACCTCTAGCACTGTGCCGTAAAGATCTAACAGGACTGGGTTGCCGCTGACCTCGGCGATGTACCGGTGCAGACGCACGTCAGATTGGACCATGGCCTCTAAGTCCCCCGAGCTGATGGCCTCCACCCGCTGAGCCAGCAAAGCTTTCAGGTCTTCTACCTGTTGGGGGGTGCGCCGTTGGGCCGCCAACGATGCCGCTAAAATCTCGAGAGCTTGGCGTACCTCTAACACGTCCCGTTGGGAAGCTGCCGCTAGGTGCCGTTCCAACACAGCTGGTAGTTCGGAAGTAGCCAACACGTAAGTACCGGACCCCTGGCGGCGTTCCAACAACCCGGCATGGACCAGGGCTTGAACGGCTTCCCGGACCGTGTTGCGGCCTGTACCAGCCCAAGCTGCTAACTCTGATTCGGTTGGTATGCGTTCTCCCACCGGCCAAGCGCCAGTAACAATCTGGGCCCGCATGTCTTCTGCTACCTGATCAATCAGACCGGGCCGGTTAATGGGATGGCTTTTCATCCTCCCATCCAAACACATCCATACCAACTGGCGTCTATAGATTTGATTTGAGCGCAGCGAAGAGATTTTGTGGGGTGTCTTGGCGGGTAACATGGCCCGGTGACTCCGGAGGAACTCAGCCAGGCCTTGGTCCAGGCCTTGAATCAGGCTATAGATGAGGGCCAGCTTCCCTTAGACCCGGCGGATCTGCCCGCCACCGTGCTGGTGGAGCGTCCCCGCCAGCGGGAACACGGCGATTGGGCCACTAACGTGGCGCTCCAATTAGCTAAGCGGGCTGGTCTGAAACCCCGGGATTTGGCTCAGTTGTTAGCTCAGCGCCTAGAACAGAACCCGGCTATTGCTAAAGCTGAGGTAGCGGGCCCGGGCTTCCTCAATCTGACGCTCAGCCCAGCGGCTGCCGGAAACTTGGCCCGCGAAATTGTGCAAGCTGGGGCCGCCTACGGTGAAGGCACGGCGGCTCAGGGGCAAACCATCAACTTGGAGTTTGTCTCTGCTAACCCCACTGGTCCGGTTCATCTAGCGGGTGGGCGTTGGGCGGCGGTGGGGGACGCCATCGCCCGGGTGTTGGTAGCTCAAGGTGCCCAGGTGGTCC
>JAISMT010000016.1 GCA_031276585.1 Bifidobacteriaceae bacterium | reverse complement strand
GTCAGCACCTTGCGCTTCGGTTTCCACTATGGCCCGCAGGAACTCACCAATAAGGGGGCCGTTTTTGAACTGGTTCCCGGAAGTGCCAATAGCCACAAAGAAACCCTCTTGGGCGGTCTTGTCGTAGATTGGGGTCCAGTCCGTAGCCACGTCATACACCCCGGCTACTCCGGCGGGCCGAGGCGGGATCGGTAACTCGGGGAAGCGTCGCGCCGCCCGGGTCACCTGCTTTTCGAATAGCTCAGCGGTACGGTTCAGGTTCACGGCATCGACTTCACCTTCCACCCATTCTAAAGTGTCGCAAGCTGGTTCCGTACCACCTATCACCAGCGAACCCGAGGGTTCCGGGCGCAGGTAATAGCCCAGGTCTTGGTCGGCCACGCATACTCCAATCGAACCCTCAGGGTTGAACCCAAGGGGAGCTGGTACCGCATGCACTTCCTGGCGTAACGGCCGGTTAGTGATCTTGAATTCACTACCCACCCCAGCCAGCCCGTTCACTTCCGGAGACCAGGGGCCTCCTGCATTCACCACAATGTCGGTTTCCAGCACGGTGCCGTCTTCTAACGTCACTTCCCAGCCACCGCCAATTTTTTGTCCGATGCCGCCCACCCGAGTCCGGTAGAGCAGTTGGGCTCCCTGCCGTGCGGCCGCTCGGGCAAAGTTTTCGCAAGCCAAACGGGGGTCATCCACAAACCCAGCGTTGGGCGTATAGATGGCACCCAAATCGCCTTGCGGCGGGTCCCAGAAAGCCTCGTCCTCTAGCGGTTTGGGGGGGTAGAACCGGCCTGGATCAAGGGCTGGTATTTGACGGTGTAATTCGGACGCATCCCACTCTTGGTATTCGATTCCTAAAGTATCGAAATGCGATTTGATTCGCTCCCGGGGTAGGGCCGGGCAATCAATCATGATTTTACCGTTGCGCCGGAATTCAGCTAAGTCTTCATCTGCAGGGGCTTCTAAATAGTCGCGTAGGGAAGCCCAAGCGTGGGAGGCTTCCCAGGCCACTATTACAGAATCTAACAATGTGTATTCAAAACGGATAATGCCGCTAGAAGCACTAGAAGATCCATACCCAGCACCTTGGGATTTATCTATCAAGGTAACGCCTATGCCGGCTTTAGCTAACTGGTAAGCCGTGGAGGCTCCCACAATTCCGGCGCCTATCACAATGGCATTGGTGGACGGGTTCATGCTTGTTCCTCTCTAATGGCGGCAGCGGCGCGTGGTAGAAATTCTTTTAGATCACCTATTATTCCCAGGTCCGCTACATCGAATATGGGCGCATCAGGGTCCGAGTTGACGGCCACTATCAATTTGGCGGAACGCATTCCGGCTTGGTGTTGAATGGCTCCCGAGATACCGGCCGCCACGTAGAGGTCCGGGGTAACGGTTTTCCCGGTTTGGCCTACCTGCAGCGAGTGCGGCACCCAGCCGGCATCCACCGCAGCTCGGGAAGCTCCCACGGCGGCCCCCAACGCGTCCGCTAGTTCTTCTACAGCACTCAAGTCACCACCGCAACCACGTCCCGCTGAGACCACAATGGCAGCCGACTGCAGTTCGGGCCGCGAGCTGGTGGCTACCCGTTCTACGGCCTCCACCACCGAGACCCTGGCCTCGGGTTCACCCAGCGTGGTTTTAGTAACCAAGGGTGAGGCTACTGGCGGTGCTGGGTCCACCGTCACACCGGCTGCCACTGTGAACACGGGAATACCGTTGGTTACCTGCACTCGGGTCAAGGCGGTACTGGCCATCACTGGTTTGGTGGCTATCAGCGTGTCACCCTCTGGTTCTATGGCCGTGACATCGGTTACTACCGCGCTGTCTAACGCCAACGCCACCAACGCTCCCACCTCAGAACCGTAAGCACCGCCCGGCAACAAGATGCAGCCTACGTCCCGTTGACCGGCTAAGTCCACCAAGCTTTGGGCCACGGCCTGAGGATAGGCTGTGGGGTGACTTCCCGCCTGGCCGCTAGCCACCACCACCTCAGTGGCGCCCCCGGCTGCTAACTGTTGTACGGCGGCATCGGCGGGTGGTTCGGCTGCCGCTAGTCCTGCCGCCGAACCTACCGGCCATACTGCTACCGGCTGCCCCAAACGATGCGCTAAACCCAGTAAGGGTTGAGCCCCATCCAGAGAGCTGATCAAAATCAGAATCTGTGCCATCACTGTCTCCTAAGAATCGGCGTTCAGAGCAAGCCGTTGTGTTTGAGTAGGTCAATGAACGTATCTAAGGTTTCCGTTGCGTCGGCAGCTAAAGCCTGCCCACCGCTACGAGCTGCCACTGGTTGCACCGCTAAAACCTCGACCCGTTGGGCGGCGCTCCCCACCTGGCTGGCCTCTAGACCCAAGTCATCCAAGTCCATTTCCTCCACCGGTTTGCGGCGGGCCAACATCACTGCTTTAGCAGAGGGGTAAGCCGGTTGGTTCGCTAATTCGGTAACTGAAACCAAAGCCGGTAAAGCCGCTGCCAGAGTCAACGCTTGGGTGTCCTCATCGCGGCGAATGGTGGCCCTTCCCGGGCCGTCTCCGGACCATTCGAGCGCCAAGCTGGCCGCACCGGTAAGTGCGGGAATCTGAAGCCGGGCGGCCAGCTGGACGGGTAATAGACCAGTGCCAGAATCAGCCGATTCCGCTCCAGTCAAGATCAAATCAACGCCACCAATAGCTTCAATGGCTTTAGCAGCAATAAGGGCAGTAGTGGCGGCATCGGAACCCGCTATAGCGTCATCACAAATGTGGATACCCCGGTCGGCCCCCATTTGCAGGGCCCGCCGTAGGGCTTCGTCGGCTTCTTCCGGGCCTATGGTAAGCGCCACCACCTCGGCATCATCGAACGTTTCCGCTAGTTTGCGGGCTTCTTCTAGGGGGTGCTCGTCTAATTGGGAAAGCAGGCCGTCCCCTGTCCGGTCTAGCGTGTTTTGGGGTGTGAATTCGTAACCCACTTCAATATCGGGGACATATTTCACTAGTACCACAATCCTCATGAGTTTCCTTTCCCTGCCAGTGAAGTAGTGGATGGTTTAGTTGGTGGTTGCAGGTCTGGTTCAGCTGGCACTTCGGGGGGTTCTGGTAATGCGGCCAGCAACAATTGGGCTACGTCTTGCACTGCGAGTGGCGATTCGGCAGCGGCCGCTGCGTCCCCCAACATGGTGGAACAGAAAGGGCAAGCTGTGGCTACTAGTGCGGCGCCTGTGGCATCGGCTTGTTCTAGACGCCGGGCGTTGA
>JAISMT010000217.1 GCA_031276585.1 Bifidobacteriaceae bacterium | reverse complement strand
GCAGGTTAGCGGTGTAAGCACCCGCCATGCCTCGGTCCGCCGCCAGGATCAACATAGCTACCCGCTTGACCTCTTGACGTTCCGAGATCAGGGGGTGGAAAAACCCTTCTTGGATGTGCGCGGCGGCCAAAGCTAGGGCCTTGGTCAAAGCCTGGGCGTAGGGTTCCTGCCGCTGGGCCGCTGCCCGCGCCCGGCCAATCCGGCTGGCAGCAATCAGCTCCATAGCCCGGAAAATCTTGCCCAACGACTGGGTCGATTTGATCCGCGCGCGGTAAACCCTTTGCGAACCGGCCATCTAGTCAGCCTCGCTTCTTATTCAAAGCGATTTGTTCTTGCTCTAGCTCGGCCTCCGCCGGATCCACTTCCTCCGGGCTGGTCAGCACGCCAATGGTGAGCAAGAATTCGCGGGTGAATGCCTCCACCGCGGACTTTAACGCCGCTTCGGTATCAGCCGCTAGGTCTTTAGATTCTGCAATGTCCGTCAACACGGTGGTGCGGCGGTCCAGGTAGTCCAACAGGTCCTGTTCGTATTGGTGGACTTTTTCCACCGGCACCCGGTCCAGGTAGCCCTTGGTGGCAGCGTAAATAGCCACTACCTGGCGTTCCACGGGATAAGGCGTGTATTGGGGCTGTTTCAACAGTTCCATTAGCCGGGCCCCGCGGGTCAGTTGTTGACGGGAAGCGGCATCCAAGTCGGAAGCGAACATGGCGAAGGCTTCCAGGTCCCGGAATTGCGCTAAGTCAATCTTGAGGGTTCCCGCCACTTTCTTCATAGCTTTGACTTGGGCGGAACCGCCCACGCGGGAAACCGAGATACCCACGTCCACGGCCGGGCGTTGGTCCGCGTTGAACAAGTCAGACTGCAAGAAGATCTGCCCGTCGGTAATGGAAATCACGTTGGTGGGGATGTACGCCGAGACGTCGTTGGCTTTGGTTTCGATGATGGGCAGTCCCGTCATGGAACCAGCACCTAAATCATCAGACAGTTTGGCGCAACGTTCCAGTAGCCGGGAGTGCAGGTAGAACACGTCACCGGGATAGGCTTCACGGCCCGGTGGGCGGCGCAGCAACAAAGATACCGCCCGGTAGGCTTCGGCTTGTTTCGATAGGTCATCAAATACGATCAACACATGCTTGCCTTGGTACATCCAGTGTTGGCCGATGGCGCTACCGGTGTAAGGAGCCAAATATTTATAACCTGCCGGGTCAGAGGCTGGTGAAGCCACAATGGTGGTGTATTCCAAAGCTCCGGCGTCTTCCAGAGCCGAGCGCACCGAGGCAATAGTGGAACCTTTTTGCCCCACCGCCACATAGATGCAACGCACCTGCCGTGAAGGGTCACCAGATTCCCAGTTGGCTTTCTGGTTGATGATGGTGTCAGTAGCAATGGCGGTCTTACCGGTGCCGCGGTCACCAATGATCAGCTGGCGTTGGCCCCGCCCAATGGGAATCAAAGAGTCAATGGCCTTCAAACCGGTTTGCAGCGGCTCATGCACGGATTTACGTTGCATCACCGTGGGAGCCTGCAGCTCGAGGGCCCGGCGCTCGGTGGCTTCAATTTCCCCTAAACCGTCCATGGGGTTACCCAGCGGGTCTACCACCCGGCCCAGGTAGGCGTCACCCACTGGTACCGAAAGCACCTCACCGGTACGCCGCACCTCTTGGCCTTCTTCAATTCCAGCAAACTCGCCCAAAACGATCACACCAATGTGACGCTCGTCTAGGTTTTGGGCTAGGCCCAATGTGCCGTCGGGGAAGCGCAGCAGTTCGCTGGCCATAGCACTAGGTAGGCCTTCCACTTGGGCTATGCCATCGCCCGCCAAAGTGACGCGGCCCACTTCCTCCGAGACCGCTGGTTGGGCCTGGTAGGACTCCACAAACTGGTCCAGGGCCTGGCGAATGGCCTCGGGGCGGATGCTCAGATCGGTCATGTTCTCTTTCCTAAATGGTCTTCATTTGGTTCAGGCGGCCAGGTCTCGGCTTAGTGTGGCTAAACGGGTGAACAACGATCCGTCCACCACGTCATCTCCCACGCGGATCCGCAGCCCACCCACCACACTGGGGTCCACGGTGAGGTTCAGTTGAATGTCTTGACCGTATTCGGTGGCCAAGGTTTTAGTCAGGTGCTCTGCCTGCTGGCTGCTCAGCGGTACGGCGGCCGTAACCACTGCCACCAGCCGCTGCCGTTTCTGTGCCACCAGGTCACCTAAGAACTTCAGGGCGTAGCGGATGCCGCGCCCTCTAGGGTGGCCGGTGACGCGCTCCAACAGGTAAAGCGTAGGAGCCGCCAAGACGGGTCCAAATACTTGCTGAACCAGTTGGAGCCGGGCAGCTTGGGAGGCGGTTCGCTCTCCCAGTGCGGTACGCAGCTCACGGTGGTTGCGCAGTTGGGCGTCTACTTCGAACAGTTCTGCTTCCACTTGGCGGAGCTGCTGGTCCTGCTGCACTTGGGTCAGAAAGGCATCAAAAGCCAGCACTTCCAAAGCATCCGCTAGATCGGCTTCTTTAGACCAACGCAACGTGGCTATCCGAGCTGCGAACCCCACGGCATCGGCCTGATGCCCGGCCATGGCCTGGCGTACCAACTGTTCTTTGGGTGCGGCCGGGCGGTTGGGGTTAGTCAACGCCCGAGCCAAAGCTGGCTCCGAATCCAAGGCGTCTACTAGGGCGAACAGTTCATCAGCCAGCTCCCGGCCTTGCACCGGAGCGCTTTTCAGCCCCTGTGCAAGGTCCTTTTGGGCCTGGGCTAAGGAATGTGCGCTAGCTCCTAACATCAGGCGTTCTTCCCCACTTTGGATTGGCTTTCCAAGTCAGCTAAGAAACGGTCGATCACACGGCTCGCTACGGCGGAATCCTTCAGTGCCTCGCCCACAATCTTCTCGGCTAGATCGGTGGCCAATGAGCCTACATCCACTCGCAGCGCAATCTCAGCAGCTTTACGTTCGGATTCGATTTGACGGGCGGCCGCGTCGGTGATGCGTTGAGCCTCGGCTACCGCTTTGGCTTTAGCTTCAGCAACGATGGCAGCGCCGTCCGCTTTGGCTCCTTCCCGCACCCCGGCGGCTTCAATGCGAGCGGCTTCCTTCTCAGAATCCAAACCGGCTCGAATTTGGGCAATCTCTGCTTCGGCGTTTTGGGCGCGTAAGATCCCGCCTTCAATAGTGGCGGCCCGCTCGTCCAGGACTTGCAGGTAACGCGGCACCCCGTACTTACCGACCACAATTGCGATCAGACCCAAGCAGACCACCGAAATGATGATCTCGCTGACCGGGGGAAGGAAAAGGCCAATGCCTTCGGGGGCACCGCCTGAAGCCAACCAGCTGCTCATGTGAACAAGAAGCCGGCTACTAGGCCGATCAGGGCCAGGGCCTCGGACATACCAGCGCCGATGAAGAAGGTGGTCATGAGGGACCCCCGGAGTTCGGGTTGGCGGGCTATGGCCTCGGTGGTTTTACCGGCAGCAATACCTACACCGATGCCGGGGCCGATGGCGGCCAGACCGTAACCGATGGCGTTTAGGTTGCCGCTGATCTCGGCTAGAAGGTTCACAGTTGGTTCCTTTCAATTGGTGGTATCAACAGTGGTATCAACATCAGTGCCCTTCCTGGGCTAGTCCGATGTAGACGGATGTGAGGATAGAAAAAATATAGGCCTGTAGACAGGCGATAAAGAGTTCAAAGCAAACGAACACTAGTGAGACCAGGCCGGTCAGCAGGCCCAGGCCTTTGAGGAGGCCACTACCTTCCACCAGAAGGAAACTAGTCATCACAAAGAACGCGGTCAGTAGAAAGTGCCCGGCAATCATGTTGGCCATGAGACGGACGGTTAGAGTGACTGGCCTAAGCACAAAGGTGGACAGAAACTCAATTGGTGTGAGCAGAATGTACATCAGCTTGGGCGCCCCTTTGGGGAACAGAGCGTCTGCGAAGTAATGCCCGGCACCATGGGAGCGGATCCCCTGGGCCACAAAAACCACCCAAGCACAGAGTGCCAGGATCATAGGCACCGCCACTAAGGCGTTAGAAGAGACGTTGAGGCCGGGGATGATTCCGGTCAGGTTCAAAGCCAGCACGCTGAAAAAGATGGTGGCGATGAACGGTAAGTAGCGCCGCGCTGCCTGGGGGGACATGGTTTGTTCCACGATCTGCTTGTGCACAAAACCCATGGCCAATTCGAAAGTGGATTGGCCGCGTGTAGGGATCAAGCGGGTACGCCGGGCTCCCAAATAGATCAGTGCTACTAGCACCACCGTGGCAAGCACCCGGATCAAGTCCAGGCGGTTGAAGCTAAACCAATCCCCTATGGTCCAAAAAGGTGGGGGGTACAGCTCATCCAGGGTGGGCATGTGCATTCCGGGTTCATTACCCCCGCCAGTGGCCAACGCCACTCCGGGCACACTCCCGATGGAGGACAAATCCGTTGCTCCTAGGAATCCTCCAAAGCCACGCCTCACCGGGTGGCTTTGGTCTGCCCTGCGGCAGAATGGTCGGTCAAGGGTCAGTAACAAAACCTACCATAGGCGGGACCTAAGACCGGCATCAGATCCCGTCGAAGCCTTCGCCGGGAGGTATGCGGGCCCGCCAAACTACTCTTCCTTCTAGGGCTAAGGACCCAATGACGCCTACCAGGACGGTTACCCCAAAAACGGGGCGGTCAATAAAGGTAGCTCGGTCCAGGGCCAGCAGTATGCCTAGGAGGGCCAAAATCTTGACGAACCAGGAGATCAGCAAGTTACGGGCTTGGGTAAGGCCATCCCGGGATAGGTGCATCACTAAAGCCGAGGAAGCAAACATGGCGCCTACTACACCGGCTCCTACTAAAGCCCCCCAGAGGCCTTTGATTCCCAACAGCAGGTAACCCACTACGCTTCCCACCACCGCTAGAGCCAACGCCATCAGCGCTAAACCCAAGGTCACACGGCGGTAGTCGATGCCTTCGGGTTGGGGATGGTTGGAACGGGCTGCCACGGTCACTCCTTTATTTTTTTCCGCCAGCGAAACGGCGTTTTAGTGAGTATGAACGCCACTAACGAGCCTACTGCCAC
>JAISMT010000208.1 GCA_031276585.1 Bifidobacteriaceae bacterium | reverse complement strand
ATTTCACGCGCGATGGCGATGACCTACTAGCCACTCTAGGTTTACCGATGACAGCCGCAGCTTTGGGGGCCACTATCACTATCCAAACTTTGGATGGCCCTGAGCAGGTAGTGATTCGTCCGGGAGCGCAACCGGGTTCCACCATTGTTTTGGATGGCTTAGGGGTAGGCCGTTTGAATCAACGTGGCCGGGGTGACCTACGGATCAAGCTGGATGTTCACATTCCTACTGGTTTAGATGATGCGCAGCGGGAGCTGTTGCGTCGTTTGGCTACCGAGCGCGGTGAGGAACGTCCTGAGGCGGAGATAGCTTCAGCTGCAGGCGGAGTTTTTGGGCGTTTGAAGGACAAGCTGAGCGGCAAGTGACGGCGCCATTGTTTTGGGCGGCTCCGGAGGTGTTGGCCGCTGCTCAGTCTGGTGTCGTGTTGACTTTGACGGGACCGGAAGCTCGCCACGCGGTGGTGGTTCAACGTTTGGCGGTGGGTGAGGAAGTGTTGGTATCCGATGCCGCTGGAAGCTTGGTTAAGGGCATAGTGGCAGCGGTGGTCCCCGGTTCGGCGCCGGTGTTGGAAGTGATGGTTCGATCAGTAGAGTCGGCGCCACCTCGGATTCCGGAACTGGTTTTGGTACAGGCTTTAGCTAAGCATCGCTACGACGAACAAGCCGTAGCGGCTGCTACCCAGTTAGGGGTGGACCGGATTATCCCGTGGCAGGCGGCCCGTTCGGTGCCGCGTTGGGATGCGGCCCGGGCTGCTAAAGGCCGGGCGCGTTGGGTGCAGATCACTCGTACTGAAGGCAAAGTGGCTCGCCGGGCCCGTTTGCCGGTGGTAGAAGACGTGCTCTCTACGGGTGAGCTGGCTGAGCGGGTGGGGCCGGGCGGCATCGTGCTTCTAGAGGGCGCACCTACTTCTTTAGCTGGCGCCTTGGAAGGCGCTGCTGCTACTACTAGTGCGTTATACCTGGTGGTGGGCCCTGAGGGGTCAATAGCTCCGGAAGAACTGGTTCTTTTTGAAACCGCCGGGGCGCTGACCGCCCGTTTGGGGCCGGAGGTGCTGCGTACTGCTTTAGCGGGGGCGGCGGCTCTAGTGTTGGCGTCGCACCTGTTGGGCCGCTGGTGACTCCTTTGGCGGCTGGTGGGACTAGCAGGGGTAACGCCGGGCTCGGTGGTAATGATGCTGGGCGGCGCTGGGTTGGGTTAGACCGGACTGGGGGCAAGCCCCTGCGGGGAGCTGGGTAGAGTAGTTGCATGTCGTTGCCTGTGGATTGTTTGTTCTGCCAGTTCGTGACCGGGGATTTGAAAACTGAAATTGTGGCCCAGAATGAGTGGGCTATCGCTTTTAGGGATATAAACCCGCAGGCGCCAGTGCATGTGTTGGTGATTCCGCGGGAGCATTACGCTGATGTGGCGGCTTTAGCGGCTGCGTCCCCGGCGGCTTTAGCGGATGTAGTGAAACTAGCCCAAGAGGTGGCTTTTGATGAAGCCGACGGCGAATATCGCCTCATTTTTAACTCCGGTCCTATGGCAGGGCAGAGCGTGTTCCATGTTCATGGGCACGTGATTGGAGGTCAACGTTTAGGGTGGTCTCCGGCTTGATGCAAGAACCAATTGCAGCCCTGAAAACCATTCACGTACCGGCAGCGGCCGTCATGATGGGGCTGGTGGGGCGTTCTGACGTCAACTTGCGGGCTATTGAGCAGGCTGTGCCGGGGGCTGACATTCATGTTCGGGGCGACGTGATTACGGTGCGTGGCCCGGCTGATCCGGCAGCGGCAGCAGTGGGGTTGATTGAGGAGCTGTTGGCGGTGGTGGAGCAGGGTACTGCTATAGGGCCCGATGACGTGCGGCGGGTAGCCGGGATGTTGCAGCAGCCACCTGGGTCCGGTGAGCTAGGGGGTAACAATTCGGGGATAGCCCCCAGTCAGGTGTTGACCCAGTCCATTTTGTCCGCCCGGGGTAAGACGGTGCGTCCTAAAACTTGGGGTCAGAAACGCTACGTGGACTTGATTGATGCCAACACCATTACTTTTGGGATTGGACCAGCTGGGACCGGTAAAACCTATTTAGCTATGGCGAAAGCAGTTCAAGCATTGCAATCTAAACAGGTGACTCGCATAGTGTTGACCCGCCCTGCTGTGGAAGCGGGAGAACGGCTGGGATTTTTACCAGGCACTTTGGGGGAAAAGATTGACCCCTATTTGCGTCCCCTTTACGACGCGTTACAAGACATGATGGAACCGGACCACATTCCGCGTTTGATGGAGGCTGGCACCATCGAGGTGGCACCTTTGGCTTATATGCGGGGCCGCACTTTGAATGATGCGTTCATTATTTTGGACGAAGCCCAAAACACTACTCCGGAACAGATGAAGATGTTCCTGACTCGTTTGGGGTTCGGTGCCAAAATGGTGGTCACTGGTGATGTAACGCAAACCGATTTACCCAGCGGGAAACATTCCGGGCTGCGGCGGGTACAGGAGGTGTTGGCGGGGATTGACGATCTAGCTTTTTGCGAGTTGACCAGCCGGGATGTGGTGCGGCACCGTCTGGTTAGCGCGATTATTGACGCTTGGGGGATTTACGATGAGCGTTGAGGTACTAAACGAGACTGAAACCGCCATTGACGTGGCCGAATTTGCCCAATTGGGGCGTTTTGTTTTGGATTCGCTCAACGTGCATCCGCAAGCCGAGTTGGTGATTTCTTTTGTGGAAGTCCCCACCATGACTGATCTACATGTGCGTTTCCTAGACGAGCCCGGCCCCACCGACGTGATGAGTTTTCCCATGGATGAGCTCCGGCCCGGTTGGGCCGGAGACCCAGCTGAGGCTGGAATCTTAGGCGACGTGGTGATCTGTCCCGAGGTGGCCGCTGTACAGGCCGCTGAATTTGGGCACAGCTTGGTGGACGAGATGTTGGTTTTAGCTACTCACGGAATATTGCATCTGTTGGGTTTTGACCACGCTGAACCGGACGAACGCGACGCCATGTTCGCGCTGCAACGCAAACTAGTGCTGGCCTTTTTGGCGACTAGTTCTACTAGGGGTCTGAAACTTTGACACTTCAGCTGATTTATTCGTTACCCGGGGTCCCCGCAAAAGATTCGAGCGCAGCGAGAAGATTTTGTGGGGTGGGTCACCCGGGGTCCCCGCAAAAGATTCGAGCGCAGCGAGAAGATTTTGTGGGGTGGGTCACCCGGGGTGCTCGCAAAAGATTCGAGCGCAGCGAGAAGATTTTGCGGAATACCTACTAGGTGACCTATGGGTGGAGTACCGGTTTGGGTTTTATGGGGCACGGTGGTGGTGGGGTTAGCAGTCTCGGTGCTCACTGCTGCTGGTGAAGCCGCGTTACAGCGGTTGGCTTTGGCTGGTGATGATGACCTCGCGGAAGTACCTCCCGCCCGGCGCCAGCGTATTACGCGGCTGTTAGCGCAACAAGATAACGCCGTGGCGGCATCGGCCTTTGCGCGAGTGTTTTTCCAGGTGACAGCTGGAATTGCTTTAGGTTGGTGGGTTTTGGGTACCGTGGGTAGCCGGTGGGAGGCCTTCGGTTGGGCCTTGTTGGGTGGGGCGTTGGTGGCGGTGTTGGTGGCCTTGATCCGCCCCCGGGCCCGGGCTTTTGCTCAGCCGGTAGAGACCCTGCGGATAGCAGGACCGTGGTTGAGCTTATTCAATTTCTTGTTAGCTCCCCTCAGGCCAGTTTTGGGCCGTTTCACTCCGGCGGGCATGTTGCTTTCCCCGGACGAACTAGCAGACCTGGTAGAGAACGTTTCTACTACCGATGAGATCGCTCCGGAAGACCGAGAAATGCTCTCT
>JAISMT010000012.1 GCA_031276585.1 Bifidobacteriaceae bacterium | reverse complement strand
CCTGGGCACCGCCTACGTCACTAGCAAATTGAGTGGCATAGCGGCCAGACAGTTTAGCTCGGAAAACGTATTCCTGTCCGGGAACGATGGTGGCATTACCAATGTAAGTACTATTGGCGGATCCTTTGACTTGTAGCGGAATCCAATCGCTGGCTTCATAAGCATCGTCTTCTTGCTTGGGGGTATAGAAAAGACCATCATCGGTAGCGTAGTGGCTACCATCCGCTTTTTCGCCACTATAGTAACCATAGCTATCGCCCAAATAGAGTGAATCCGGAACTGCTCGGGGACCGCCTTCTAGCGGTGTGACCGTCACCTTACTTTGAGTATTGGGAGCATCCCCAAAAGACTTCCAAGAACTTAACATAAAATCCGCCCGAGCCGGAACTAAGTCAGTATTCACGGTGACTTTGGTTACCGCTTTAGCTCCTTCGAAAAGGCTGGCGTCAACTCTCCAGTCAGTACCGTCGCGCCTGGGCCCGCGGCAAATCCCGGATTGGGGCAATTCTTGGTAGTCCCCCGCATCGGAATAGCACAAAGGCGTTACGGTATTGGTGGTTCCATCTGGGGCCGCAAATTCACCCGCCGAAGCATAAGTCTGGACTACCTCTCCTACATTCATAGTGCTAATGTCGGTGAGCTGCAGATAGTACGTATCTTCGGATACCGGCAAAAAGGTTTTATAAGAATAACTTTTGGTATTGGAGTCCCAAAAGGCCAGTGCATTTGTGACTAACACCGGGTCCTGGTCACCGGTTTGGCGCCACACGTTGAGGGACACCTCACCTTCGCTCCAATTACCCAAGACGTAACTCCAGCCGGACAGCGCGCTGTTATGGTTATAACTGTAAAGTCGAGCGTCCTGGTCGGTTACGGCTGCCTCCCAAGTTTTCTTAGCGGAATCGTAGTAGCTACCCCGAATAGTGCCTTCTACCAACGCCGGAGGACCATCCAGTGAGCCCAGGTCACCCCCCGTGGCAAAAGCAGTGGGCTGGTCCAAGACCTCATAGGAACCGGTCAGCAGATCCCAGCGCACCACCGCGTTAGGAGAGTGGGAGGTGTACAAGGATCCGTCCGCGAACGCCAGGCCCTGGAGCGGCCCCACCAGATCGCCTTCAAATATCTTCAACACCTCCGCGTCCCACCCATAGTATTCGGGATTTCTTTCGAATCTGACTAAGGCCCAAATTTCCTGCTCTTCGCCAGAGTTGTAGTAAGAACCTTGGTAGCGCAGCAGACGGTACATGTTGCCCTCAGTGTCGAAAGCAATGTCATTACCGGCTTCCCATCGGTTGTTGTACTCCACACGTTTACCAGCCAGGCGGGAAGCATAGTACAAGCTTCTTCCGGACCAATTTACCGGGGTATCGTTCCAGTGCGTTTGGTAATAGATGTGAAAACTATCGTCCCAAACTTCATGATAGGCCGTACCGATTTGAACGTAGGGACTCACCTGAGCGGTAGAATCACCATCGTAGGTTTGGTCCTGGTCGGATATGTACACCTGACCCGATTTCGGATCCACCGCTCCACCACCGTAATACTGCTGGCCGCTGTTTTCCGGTAAAACCGGGGAGCAGGTTTCCTCACCTAGGATGGAGATCTGGGCTTCCCCGGATTGATTCCAAAAAATCTGGGCAGTCCGGTCATCGTCGGGAGCTGAAGGATCGTTATAAGGAGGGTTCAGCAACACTGGTCCCATAGCGAAACCCACGGCCTCATTGGTGTCACAAGGCACCGTAGCGGGCTTAGTACGTTTAGCGAAATTAGCCGGAACGGTAGCACCCGGGTTGGCAGTGTAATAGGGCTTGGAACCATCCCCGTAGGTGTTGATAGACCACAGCGAATTACTAGCCAGAACCCCACCATCGCTAGTACCGAACGAATAGTCGGCTGAACCTAAATCCCCGCCATCAGATTCCAACCAATGATCCCAGTCGCCACTTGTAATGCTTTCGTAAGAACCAGTGTCTAAATTCCACCGTAGCAGCACCGGACTAATATTTACATCAAAATTTGCTTTGTGACTGGTGTAAAGTTCCCCACCGGAGAAAGCCATACCTTGAAGTTCACCGGCAGTTATGTCATCTAGCACCTTCACCACTTCGAAACGCCAAGCGTTTGGGTCGGAACCATCGGGATGTTTAAACCGAACCAATACCCAGGTATCGGGGTCAGTACCGGGAGCATCATAGGAAACTACCCGGTAGACATTCCCCTCAGCATCAGTCGCAATATCCCGACCCGTTTGCCAACTGGCATCCTTTGGAACCGTTTTCCCAGCAGCGATAACCGCATCATAGATGGGGCTAGCTGGAGGGTAGAGGTAGGGCAGTTCCCAATCGTCAATGGTGGTGACAGACGTTAGTTTTAGCGCTGGAACGGAGGCTGTTCCCGTATTTTGGATCTGAGCTACCGCCACTTTCGGGTTATAACTACTACCGGAGTCATTGTGATATTGGGAGGAATCAGCCAAATAGATTTCACCGGTTTTCGGATTTACCGCACCGCCTTTAGCATAAAAATATAGATTTAACCTATTACCGGATAAATCGACCGGGTAACAGTTGGGATCTCCCGAAAAGACTACGCCTAGGTTGTCGTTGTAGTCCCAGAAAACCTGGGCCAGACGGTTGTCACCGTTCTGAACTAGAATTGGCCCCATTGCAAAGCCGCGGAGGAAACGCTCACCAGTTAAATTGGAACAGGCCGCGCCGCCCTCATTCCCTTGTAATTGGTACCCCACCTGGTGGTGACTGGGAAAATCAGCGACCGTGAGTGAACCCGGGTCGGATGTGTAGTGAGGCTGAGCGTAACCATTTCCGTCTCCATAGACCCCCAGCGACCACAGCTGGTCGGATTTAAACACCCCGTCAAAGGAACCTTCATAGGTCACAGCCGCGGCCCGCTGGGAGGTATTGAAGTTCTGTAGCAACACCGCTCCGGCAAACGCCACCGTTCCAGCCACCAGCATGGCTAGCACGCGGCGCCCGCCCCGGAAACCCCGTCCGCCTTTGAAGCGCTGCCTACCCCGGAGAACACTCGGCCGGCCCCGGGAACCGGAGGAGGGCAGCCGGCTAGAAGAAGCCGGGCTGGGAGCGCCAGCGGGAGAACCTCCCGAGGCAGAAGAATCTGAAATGGGAGGGTGGTCAAGATACGGGTAACCCGACATCGGTAAACCTCTTTCGCCTGAACCAAAATTTAGGGACAAGTTAGGCAGTAGTGGACTTGACCATTATTAACTACTTCGACGTCGAGACACCGGGTGGATTGGGTAGTACTACTGACACAAAATGGGGTACCCAGTCCGTAGCCAGGGCGCACTAACGTCCAAAAAATCCCCGTCTTGGCCGGACCAACCCGCGACTACAACGCGGTGACCTCGTAAAATACAAAACGCCCCGGGGCGCTACGCTCAAACCACCAAATTAACCAAAGCTGGCGGACGCACAATGACCCGCCGCACCGGACGGCCATCCAAAGCGGCCACCACGGCGGCATCGGCCAATACTTGGGCTTCCAACTCCGGCGCCTCAATGCTGGGCGGCACCTCCAACCGGGCCCGCACTTTGCCTTGGATCTGCACCACACAAGTGACCGCATCCTCCACCAAATAAGCCGGATCCGCCTCCGGGTAAGGCTCCCGCGCTAAACTCTGAGCGTGCCCCAAACGGGACCATAGTTCCTCACAAATGTGCGGCGCTACCGGCGCCAACAACAGGACCAAGGTTTCTAAAGCCTGGCGCGGCACCGCCGGCAAACTAGTCAAATGGTTGTTCAACACAATCATCCGAGCAATCGCAGTGTTGAAACGCATCGCATCCATCTCAGACCGCACCTCCGCCACCGCCCGGTGCATCACCTTCAAGGTCTCCAAGCCCGGGGCATCCTCCACCACCTGCAACTCGCCGGTCTGTTCCGAAATAGCGTTGCGCCACAACCGTTGCAAGAAGCGCTGCGAGCCCACCACCGCCCGGGTCTCCCAAGGCCGGGAAAGATCTAACGGCCCCATCGACATCTCATACAAACGGAAGGTGTCTGCCCCGTACTCCTGATACATCTGATCCGGGGTCACCATGTTTTTCAGACCCTTACCCATTTTGCCGTACTCCTGGTTTACCGGCTGGCCCGTAGCCGAATCGGTAAACACCCCCGGCGGGTCCTCCACCACTTGTTCCACGGCCACATACTGGCCCCGGGTGTCAGTGTAAGCGTAAGCCTGGACGTAACCCTGGTTGAACAACTTGTGAAAAGGTTCAGTACCGGAAACATAGCCCAAGTCATACAGCACCTTGTGCCAAAAACGGGCATACAACAGGTGCAATACGGCGTGCTCTACACCCCCCACGTACAGGTCCACCCCCCCGGCTACGTCCCCAGGGGTCCGCGGCGCCATCCAATAGTCTTCCTGCACTGGATCCACCACCCGGTCGGCCTGGGCCGGGTCCAGGTAACGCAAGTAATACCAACAAGAACCCGCCCAGTTGGGCATGGTGTTGGTTTCGCGGCGGTACACCTTAGGGCCGTCCCCTAAATCCAGAGTCACATTAACCCAGTCCTGGTTCCGTGCCAAGGGCGGTTCCGGTTCCGAATCAGCATCTTCCGGTTCAAAAGTGCGCGGCCGGTAATCAGGTACTTCCGGCAGGGAAACCGGCAGCATGGCCTCCGGCAACGCCAACGGCTGGCCGTCTTCCCCGTACACAATGGGGAACGGTTCCCCCCAGTAACGTTGCCGCGAGAACAACCAGTCCCGCAGCCGGTAGGTGACAGTTTCCCGCCCGGCGCCCCGTTCCGCTAGCCAACGCACAATACGTTCTTTGGCTTCCGCTACTTCCAACCCGTTCAGCGAAATAGTGGCATTGGCTGAGTTAATGGTGGCCCCCGGTCCCGTCCAAGCCTCCCCCTCCCAGCCTTCCGGCGGTTGCACGGTACGGACATGCGGCAAGTCAAAAGCCGCTGCAAAGTCCCAGTCCCGTTGGTCTTCCGCCGGGACCGCCATAATGGCGCCAGTACCATAATCCATCAACACGTAATCGGCCGTGAAGACCGGGATTTCCTGACCGTTCACCGGGTTGACCGCAAAAAGCCCCGTGAACACGCCACTTTTCTCGCGGCCTTCTGCTACCCGCTCGGCCGTGGTTTGAGCCGCCGCCCGCGCTGCATACGCCTTGACCGCTTCCGATGGCGTACCCCACCCCCCGCTCCAAGCCGCTTTAGTAGCAGCAGGCCAAGCCTCTGGCAACCCGGCCGCCAAAAGAGGATGTTCCGGTGCTACCACCATGAAAGTGGCACCAAACAAGGTGTCCGGCCGGGTAGTGAAAACCTCCAAATGGGCCCCCACCGCGGGGACTTCAAAACGCACCGTGGCCCCCGTGGAACGCCCAATCCAGTTGCGTTGCATGGCCACTACCTTCTCGGGCCAATCCAACTGGTCTAAGTCCGCAGCCAGACGTTCCGCATAGGCCGTGATCCGCATGTTCCACTGCCGCAGCGATTTGGTGAACACCGGATAGTTGCCTCGCTCCGAGCGCCCCTCAGCGGTAACTTCCTCGTTAGCCAACACGGTACCCAACCCGGGAGCCCAGTTGACGGGGGCATGAGCTATATAGGCCAAACGGTATTCATTCAATACCGCTCGCCGGGCCGAGGCCTCCAATTGGTTCCATTCCTGCCCGCCCGGAACCTGCCGCTGCCCGGCAGCAAACTGGGCTTCCAGTTCCGCAATAGGCCGGGCCGCACCCACCCCCCCATCCGGGCGCACCGCCTCGGGGTCATACCAAGAGTTGAACAATTGCAGAAAAATCCACTGGGTCCACCGCACATAGGATTCATCCGTGGTGGCAAAAGAACGCCGCGAATCATGTCCTAACCCGAGGCGCCTCAGTTGCGCCCGCATGGTGGCAATGTTGTTCTCAGTAGTGACCCGAGGGTGTTGACCGGTCTGGAGCGCATATTGTTCCGCCGGTAAACCAAAAGCGTCATAACCCAAAGCGTGCAACACATTGTGTCCCTGCATCCGCCGGTAACGCCCCACCACATCGGTAGCGATATACCCCAAGGGGTGCCCTACGTGCAGCCCTTTACCCGAGGGGTACGGGAACATGTCCATCACAAAAAACTTGGGCTGAGCGGGATCAGCGGGGCGGTCTTGGGCGTCGCCTAAATCACCTAAAGCACCCGCCGGGTTAGCGGCCCAGAAGGTACCCCACCGTTCCCATTGGTCCTGCCATTTCAGTTCAATCTGTTGAGCTAAAGCGGCGTTATAACGGTGGGGCGGCTCAGCCGCTGGGGGGAAACTGGATTCAGACACCAGACAAGGGTACAAGCCCCCCGCAGCAAGAAGATTTAGTGGGGTGACGCTAGGGTAGAAAGTGGCAATTACTCACCAGATCCAAAAGGAGATACGCCCGATGCCAGCACCTCACACCAATCCCATTTTGCAGGCCGCCTTGGTAGACCTGATTGACCTTTCACTATTAGCCAAGCAAGCGCACTGGAATGTGCGAGGCACCAATTTCCGTTCCGTCCACCTGGAACTAGATGAGGTCATTGACCAGGTCCGCATCTATTCCGATGACGTAGCGGAACGCCTCGCTGCCGTGGGGGGCAGCCCCGACGGCCGCGCCAACACCGTGGCTGAAACTTCCCAAGTTCCCACCATTGAACCGGGCCCCATCAGCGCACC
>JAISMT010000190.1 GCA_031276585.1 Bifidobacteriaceae bacterium | reverse complement strand
CGAATAGTTCGCCGGGAGCCGCCAGTTTGGCGCTACGGTACCCGGCTCCAATCAGTACCGCACCGCCGTCGATCACGCGTTGGTCCACCAGGATGCGCCAAGCGGTGGGGACTCCTACTGGGGTGATGCCGCCGTATTCCATACCGGAGAGTTCCACCGCCTGGTCTTGGGGCAGGAAGGAAGCCTTACGCACATCGAGCAGCCGCCGTACGGCACCGTTGACATCGGCGCGGGTGTTGGCTCGTACTAGTACCGCCGCGATGCGTTCTTCCCCGGCACGTTTACCGGCAACTAGAACACAGTTAGCGGAACTAGCGGTGTCCAAACCGTAGAGTTCTACCAATGTGGCGGTATCAGAGTGAGCGGGATCAATTGTGGTGACCTCCACTTCTTGGTGCACTCTTGGTTCCACCGTTGCCCACTCTTGAAGTACCTGCGCTACCCGCGGCGGGAAATAGTCCAAATGATCTAACGCTGGTTCCATCACTAAAGAACCAAACTGGGGTAGAGCCATGATTCGGGTTGCCTCCGTTTATCAAACCTTCGGGGTTTTCGGGTCAGGGTTTTAGGCTACCGGCTGCCGCCGCATCCACCAGCCATAAGGTTCGTTCCCGGCCCTGTACTCGCCCGGCCGGCACGGCCTCACCCCGCCCAACTGCTGCCAGGGCCGAGGCTTTAGCAGTACCGGCTGCCACCAGCCACACTTCCCGGGCTTGGTTGATGGTCTCCAGGGTTAAAGAGATTCTTTCGGCAGGCGGTTTGGGGGAGTGGCGCACCGGTAAAACGGTTGGTTCGTTTGTTAACGTGTGGCCTGGGTTGTCCGCCGGGATCGGTTCCAGCCCCGGGAAAATAGAAGCTACATGCCCGTCTGGACCTACCCCTAACAGCACCAAATCAAAACTGACTTTCAGTTGGCGTAGTAGGTCCTGGTATTGCTGGGCGGCCTGGTCCAGCGTCAAGTCAGGCTGGCGGGCAGGAATCGGGTACACGCCTCTGGGCGGAACCGGCAGGTGGTCCAACAGGGCTTGGCGGGCCGCCACCTCGTTGCGTTCCAAGGAACTAGCCTCCAGGAAGCGTTCATCGCCCCACCAAAAACGCACGTCTGGCCAAGCAATCGCGTCTAACAACGGATTAGCGCGGGCCTGAGCCAGCAGAGCTATACCTAGAGAACCGCCGGTCAAAGCCACGTCTACGGGTGAATCCACCGATTGGGCTTCCAACAAGAATCCCACCAGACGTTGAGCGGCTGCTTCCGCTACGGCCGCCGGATCCGGCAGCACTATGACTTGTTGTTTCATGCGATGCCACCGGGAGCTAAATACTTTGGCACCGCTTGTTGCACTAACTGTCCGTAGGCGTCATCGGGCTCTAAACGGCGTAACTCTTCTGCTAAAGCCTCTGCCCGGGAGCGGCGGCTCAACGCCACCACCCGGTCTACTTGACCGCTCACCCGCAAGGTGGCCTGCGCTTCTTCTAACTCTTTGTCCAACAAGATACGGCGCCCCCCAGACAGGTTGAAGGCCACAGCGGTGAGGAAGTCACTATCGGTCACCTCGCGGCGCACCGGAGCTTCTAGGCGGTCCGCTAGCCAAGCCGCCATCAGATCAGAACTGGCGTAACCCGGCCCGGAAACCAACACTGAAGTCACTGGTTCGCGGGGTGGGACTTCTAGGGCTGCCGCCAGCTGGGCCCGCCAAGGAGTGAGGCGAGTCCAAGCCAAATCTGTATCCCCCGGGCGGTAACTTTGGGAAAGCTGCAGCAGGGATTGGCGGCGGAACTCCAAACTGGGAGTGCGGGGTTCTCCCGCTGAGGCGTCAGTAATACGGCGGGAAGCGAGCTGACCCAACGGGTCTAAAGCTGGAACCGCTGGCCGGTCGGTAGGCCACCACACCACCACCGGGGCGTCGGGCAACAGTAACGGGGTTACTACGGCATCCAAGTGGGCACCCGGTTCGCCTCGTAACCGGAGCACTATTACTTCGGAGGCGCCGGCATCAGACCCCACCCGGATTTGGGCATCCAGAGAAGCCGGTCCCGTCAAATCTTCCGCCGTCACCACTATCACCCGGCAGGGATGCTCCATGGACGCTAGGTTGGCGGCTTGGATGGAAGTTTCGATGCCACCCGCATCGCATTGCACCACCAGGGTCAACACGCGGCCCAGGGCCGCTACGCCGCCTTCTTGGCGTAGCTCCACCAGTTTGTTGGTCACCTGGGCGGTAGAGGTGGCGTAAAGCGGAATAATCACGGCCGTCTCCATTCCCGTCCGTCACGCTGCAACAAGGCCTGGGCACCGGCGGGACCCCAAGTGCCTGCCGGGTAAAGCTCCGGCGCGGTGCCAGTGGCCGCCCAATGTTGTTCTACCTGGTCTATTACCCGCCAGGATTCTTCTACCTCAGCGGAACGCGGGAACAGGGGGTCTAAGCCCAGCAGTACGTCCAAGATGAGGCGTTCGTAGGCGTCAGGGAGAGCTTCGGTGAAAGCATGCCCATAACTGAAATCCATGGTGACGTCCCGCACATCCATGGCAGTTTCCGGCACTTTAGCGCCTACCCGTAACGTTATGCCCTGGTCCGGTTGGATTCGAATCACCAACGCATTAGGGGTGGCCGGGCTCACCCCCATGCCCGCTAGTGGCGTGGTGGGTTTGAAAACCAAAGCTACTTCGGTAACCCGGCGGCCTAAACGTTTACCGGTACGCAGGTAGAAGGGGGTATCTCGCCAACGGTCGGTGGCAACGCGGAGTTTCAAAGCCCCATACGTGTCGGTGACAGATTCAGGCGGTATGCCGTCTTCTTCTAAGTAGCCCCGTACCGGTAAGTTCCCTTGCCACCCGGGGCCGTACATGCCCCGAGCCGCGCAGTTTTCGACCGGTTCGGGTAGGCGTACCGCTTGAAGGGCGGCTAGCTTGGCGTCCCTAAGGTCAGCCGAACCAAAAGTTTCCGGCGGTTCCATGGCCGTCAAAGCCAAAAGCTGAAACAAGTGGTTTTGCATCACGTCCCGCACGGCGCCAATCCCGTCGTAATACCCGGCCCGCGAGCCTACTCCCAATTCTTCCGCCATGGTGATCTGAACGTGGTCTACATGCTCGCAGCTCCACAGCGGCTCAAACACGCGGTTGGCAAAACGGGTGGCTAACATGCCGCGCACGGTTTCTTTGCCCAGGTAGTGGTCGATGCGGAAAACGCTGGAGGGTTCAAAAGCCCCCGCTAAGGTGGCGTCTAGTTCTCGGGCGGAAGCCAGGTCATGACCAAACGGTTTTTCTATCACCACTTTTTGCCCCGGTCCCGCCAGCCCGGTGGCCGCCAGTTGGCCACAAATCAAACCGAAGGTGGCCGGCGGCATGGACAGGTAGAACACCCGGTTGCCGCCGGTACCCAATTCGCGGTCCGATGCCGCCAACCGGGCTTCCAGCTTTTGATACGTAGCCGCCTCGCCCACATCGCCCGCCACATAGTCCATGGCGGTAGCCAACTGCTCCCACACTCTTTGGCGGAACGGAGTCCGGGCGGCGGTAGCCACCGCACCATGCGTTTGGCGGATGAACTCTTCCCGGGTTAGGGCGGAGCGCCCCACTCCAGTCAGCGAAAACCCGGCCGGTAACAGCCCTCGGTTGGTGAGGTCGTAAATGGCGGGCAGAATCTTGCGCCGGGCCAGGTCTCCGGTGGCCCCAAAAATGTTCAGAGCGCAGGGTGCCGGAATCAGCGGGACCCGGCGGTCCAGCGGATCAATCAGCGGGTTTGAACTCATGCGCCTTGGTTAGCGGCGGCTATAGATTCCAGGGCGGCTTGCGCTACTCGTTGGGCGGTGAACCCCAATTGGGTGAACAACGTTTCACCAGCTGCAGAAAGGCCAAAGGTTTCTACCGAGACGCACCGGCCGGCATCGCCCACCCAACCCCGCCACGGTGTGGCAATCCCGGCTTCCACTGAGACGCGGGCTTTGATGGTGGAAGGCAGCACGTCCTCCCGGTATTCCGGGGTCTCCTGCTCAAACCACTCCAAGCATGGTACCGAGACCACCCGGGCCCCCACCCCTTGCGCTAGCAGAAATTGGCGGGCTTCCAACGCCAACTGCACCTCGGAGCCGCTGGCCAGCAACAACACATCGGTTTGCGGTAGCGGGGAATGCGCTAACACGTAGGCGCCGCCGCAAATGTCCCGAGCTTCCCCTAAGCCCTCACCCAGCCGGTCAAACACCGGTAAGTTTTGGCGGCTCAAAATCAAAGCAGCGGGGCGGCGGCGAGCTAACAGGTGGCGCCAAGCCCAGGCCGTCTCGTTGGCGTCCGCTGGGCGGATCACTTCCAAACCGGGTATGGCCCGCAGCGCGGCCAAGTGTTCCACCGGTTGGTGGGTAGGCCCGTCCTCACCTACTCCCACTGAATCGTGGGTCCACACGTAGGTGACCGGCAGTTCCATCAAAGCGGAAAGCCGCACCGCGCCCCGCATGTAATCGCTGAACACCAAGAAGGTGCCGCCATAAGGCAGGGTGGGGCCGTGGAGGGCAATCCCGTTCATGATGGCGCCCATAGCGTGTTCCCGAATCCCAAAGTGGATGGTGCGGCCGCCGGGGTTGGAGGGCAGGAAGGAAGTTTCCCCTTCCATGGTGGTGTTGTTGGAGCCCGCTAAATCCGCTGAACCACCCCACAGTTCCGGTAGCACCTTCCACAAAGCGGTCAACGTTTTACCGGAAGCTACCCGGGTGGACTGGGCGGTGCCAGGCTGGAATTGGGGTAGGGCCGCTTCAATGTCCGGCGGTAGCTCCCCGGCTTGGATCCGTTCCAGTAGTGCGGCCTGCTCGGGGTGGGCCGCCGCCCACTCTGCGAACCGCCCCCGCCACTGGGTGTGGGCTTTGGCGCCGCGCTCGCGCGCTTGGCGGGTAATGGCTAGGACTTCGTCTGGCACGTGGAACGCTCGGTCTGGGTCCAGGCCTAGGGCACGTTTGAGGCCCGCCACTTCGGTGACCCCGAGTTTGGCGCCGTGGATGCCACCGGTGTTGGCTTTGGTGGGGGAGGGCCAGCCGATGATGGAGCGCAGCCGCACTATGGAGGGCCGCCCGGTTTCCGCTTGAGCGGCTGCTAGGGCGCGGTGTAACGCCTGATAGTCCTCCCGGTAAGTGCCCGCTGCCGTCCAATCCACGGTTTGGGTGTGCCAGCCGTAGGCCTCGTAGCGCGCCAACACGTTTTCCGTCATGGCTATGCCGGTATCGCCTTCAATCGAGATTTGGTTTTGATCAAACAACACCACCAAGTGGCCTAGTTTTTGGGTTCCGGCCAGCGAACAGGCTTCAGAGGTGATGCCTTCTTCCATATCGCCTTCACCGGTCACCACCCAGATGGTGTGGTCAAACACGGATTGACCCGCTGGGGTTTCCGGGTCTAGCAGTTCCCGCTCCCGCCGGGCCGCCATAGCCATGCCTACCGCTGAGGCTAACCCTTGGCCCAACGGTCCGGTGGACATTTCCACTCCAGGCGTCAAGCCGTGTTCCGGATGCCCCGGAGTGATGGATCCGGCGGTGCGTAGCGCTTGGAGGTCTTCCAGGGTCAGGTCATAGCCCGCCAGGTAGAGCTGAATGTATTGCATCACGGAGATGTGCCCGGCGGAGAGCACAAACCGGTCTCGGCCCAGCCATTGCGGATCCGCTGGATCATGCGTCATCAGCCGTTGGTACAGCAGGTAGGCGGCTCCGGCCAGTGAAATGGCGGAACCGGGATGCCCGGACCCCGCTTTTTCTACCGCGTCCGCTGCCAGAGCTTTAGCGGCGGCTACGGCTTCGTTATCCAGGTTGGTCCAATGCATCGATTCAGGCATAACCTCCATCCTAAGCCTCGGCTGTGTGCTGGGTCTGGGCTAGCTGGGTCTGGGCTAACCGCGTGAGTGATAGGAATGGCGTAGCGCGGTTATGCCGACAGACGTTTGTAGACCAAGTGTTACGTTTCTTTAGGTCAATGCGGTGCGTTCCCCTCCTCAGTTCCACCTAGTGCCTCGGTATTAGGGCCCGAGGCACCCAATCGGAATCACATGCACGCCATCATCGCGCCGCCCACCGGCCCCGGTGCTGGTAATCACGCCCAGACAGCTGGGTTCGCCCTGGCGGGTGGTGGGCGGCATCGTCTAACTAGCTTCTTGTGTTTACGGCGGGTAAACGTTCTACTAGCTTCAACGCGCTAACCCACCAGCTGGACGCAGTTGACCTCGAAACGGTTCGGTTGTGTTTTGAGGTCAATTGGTTACATGCCTTGCTGATGTTGTTTGTTTGGTCCGCTGATGGCTTTAGTGTTTGTGCAGGTGGGGGTGTTGGGGTCCTGGGTGTTTAACTTCGCGTCCGGTTACCCCCGTGCCTAGTTGACCTCGAAGCGGTTTGGTTGCGTTTTGAGGTCAATTGGTTACATGCCTTGCCGATGCTGTTTTGGAGCTGAAATGAGAGTGTTGTCTGCTTTCGCTGGTGAGAGCGGTGACAGTGTGCACCAGTAGAAGTATTGCCTACTCACGCTGGTTTTCTATGACCAAAGTGACCCTATCGCTGACAACATCGCCAAATACGAGAGTGCTCTGCATCAAGCGGACCTACCCGATGTAGCTTTCCATATGGGTCCGCTGCTCAGCGGCCACGGTGATTATGAGAACCTGTCGATTGACGACCGCAAGCGGCTTCTAGTCCGGT
>JAISMT010000181.1 GCA_031276585.1 Bifidobacteriaceae bacterium | reverse complement strand
TTCAGCCCTTTAACCCGAATGATCTCTAAGGCCTTAGTTTGGTCACCTTGAGCCTCGTCAAGGGCTTTTTTGACATCCAGCATGCCGGCGCCAGTTTTTTCACGCAACGCCTTGATATCGGCGGCGGTGTAATTCGCCATTGGTGTTTGTTCCTAACCTTCGGTGGCTTCAGCCACAGTTTTGGTGGATGGGGCTGGGGTGGGTTCTGCGGGGGGCACCGGGTTTTCCGGGGCTTCCTGTCCCGCCTGGTCTGCCACAACCGCAGGAGCCGGGGTGGGGGCCGCCGCAGGGCTGTCCTCGGCGGGACGGTCTGCAGCGGTCGGCTCAACCGGGGTAGCGGGAACCGGTTCCGGCGTAGTAACGGCTGGTTCAGTTACAGGAGCAGGAACCTCTGCCGCGACTTCAACTGCAGGCGCAACCGGAGAGGTGGCGGTCTCAGCGCCAGGTGCGTTCAGTAGCTCCTGTTCCCATTCCGCCAAGGGTTCAGTTACTTCCTCTTCCCCGGTCTGGTCATCTTTCAAAGCGTGCCGCTCCCGGAGGCCCTCCGCTACGCCATCGGCCAACACCCGGGTCAACAAACCTACTGAGCGGATCGCGTCATCGTTACCCGGAACCGCGTATTCCACCTCGTCCGGGTCGGCGTTGGTGTCCAGAATGGCGATGATAGGGATGCCCAGCTTGCGGGCCTCATCCACCGCCAAGTGCTCCTTTTTGGTGTCCACAATCCACACCGCTGAGGGCAGTTTGCCCATGGAACGGATACCGCCCAGAGTGCGGGAAAGCTTGTCCCGTTCACGGCTCATCATTAGCCGCTCTTTTTTGGTGAAACTGGACGCCTGTCCATCTTCCAAATTCATATCTTCCAACTCTTTGAGCCGGGAGAGGCGCTTGGAAATGGTTTGAAAGTTGGTCAACATGCCGCCTAACCAGCGCTGGTTCACGTACGGCATACCCACCCGCGTGGCCTGTTCTTGCACCGCTTCTTGAGCCTGCTTCTTGGTACCTACAAACAGCACAGAACCGCCGCGGGCCACCGTTTGGCGCACAAACTGGTAAGCCGCATCAATGTGACTTAAAGTCTGGCCCAAATCGATGATGTATATGCCGTTACGTTCCGTCAAAATGAATCGCTTCATTTTGGGGTTCCAACGGCGGGTCTGGTGCCCAAAGTGTACCCCACTGTCCAGCAGTTGGCGCATGGTAACTACAGCCATAATTCTTTACTTCCTCTCGGTTGTTCGCTGGCCTGGGGTTTTACCCCGGACTAGCTCCTAGTGCACCCGCAAGCTGGGAACCGGGCAGTGCCCGGACCGAGTCCGCTTGCGCCCGACCATCAAGTCCGGGCTGGGGAGCACGCGAATTAGGCCACCCTGGTGGGTAGCCGCCTGGGAGTCTACCGCACCGCAGCCAAGCGGTAGTCCACAGGGCCAAGATTTCTGGCTGGTGCTTCCCGGACAGTGGCGGTAGCAAGGGTAGGTGAACCGACTAATACGGACGATGCCGTGTTTGGCCCTGGCTACAGCTCTAGCGGGAGCGGGGGGAAACGATGCCGCTCAAGGGGCCAGCCGGGAAACGGTGGGTATCGCGACGGACCGTGTGATGGTTTGCGATTTCGCGGCGGGCGACATTACGGCTCGCAGCATTGGGTTGGCGAATAGTGGCACTAGCGGGAGCGGATGGCCGGAGGCCGCCGGTTTGGACCAGGCCACCATCGAAAACGCGGGGCACTTCAATTGGCCGTTACCCAAGCCCGTCCAAGTGGTACGCCCTTTTGACCGGCCTGCGCAACCCTGGCTGGCGGGACACCGCGGAGTGGACTTAGCAGCGGGAACAGAGGCACCAGTGTTGGCACCAGCCGAGGGCAGCATCAGCTTCAACGGTTGGATAGTGGACCGGCACGTCCTAGTGATCCGTCACGGTGAACTAGCGTCCACCCTGGAGCCAGTGGTATCTGACCTACCGGTAGGTGAATGGGTAGCCGCCGGGCAAATCGTGGGCACAGTGGCCACGGCAGAAGCCACCCACTGTCCCGGCTGCCTGCATTGGGGCGTACGCCAAGGCGAGGAATACTTAGACCCCGCATTGCTGGTAGAACAGCGCCCCCGAGCCGTGCTGTGGGAGTAACCCATCAGTAAACCGCTAAACCCATTTCAACTTCCGATTGCCAACTCAGGTCAAATGCGGCTACCTCACGTCGAAAACAGGAGAACGCTGGGTTAGTGTTTTCAGCCAGCCAGCACACCCCGAGGGGAGTCACCGGTACGGGGTCAGAAATCGAACGAAACGCTACGTCATCGCGCCGCATCCAAGTTGCGAAACTCTGCGGCACTGGCACATATCCACTGCCCTCGGCCACCGCTTCCAGCAGTAGCAGGTCATCCGGCTCGAAACGCGCTATCTCCGGTATGTCCGGCCCGTAGATCGAAGTAAGAGTGTTCAACCAATTTCCCGGAGCATCCTGACGCGGCCAAAAAACTAACGGAAGCTGACGCAGATCTTGACAAGTCACTTCCTCTTTTTGCGCTAAGGGATGTTCTGGATTCAGGGCCGCGATAATGGGCTCGCTGTCAACCATGGTGATAACTAGACGCTCATCGGCACTTTCAACCGGCAAGTTAATAAACGCCGCATCCAGTTCCCGGTTCAACACCGCTTCTATGTTGGCGGTGGTGTACGAGCTGAGTGTTGTCACATTCACAGTGGGGTTTTG
>JAISMT010000100.1 GCA_031276585.1 Bifidobacteriaceae bacterium | reverse complement strand
TGCGGCTGCTTTGACTCGAAGCACCAAAGACCAATCGGAACACCATTTTGCGGTCCAATCCGTGGTCCAGGCTTTGCGGCCGTTGGTGAAACAGGTTAGTTTTCCGGAAACTCCTAGCGTGCTGCAGCTACCCAATGTGATGCATCTAGCTACCGAAGTGACGGGCATACTGAAAGCGTCACCGGGAGGTGCATTACCTGGGGCCCTCACGCTAGCGGACGCTCTGCACCCCAGTGCCGCCGTGTGCGGCACCCCGCAACGGGCAGCCCAACGCGTCATCGAACAACTGGAAGGTCTGGACCGTGGACGTTACGCCGGTCCGGTGGGATGGATTGATGCCCACGGCTCCGGCGAATGGGGCCTAGCGCTACGTTGTGCCGCTTTAACCCCCGATCTGAGCGCAGCCCGGCTTTGGGCTGGAGGCGGAATAGTAGCGGCCTCTGACCCGGCGGCTGAGACCGCTGAAACCGAAGCCAAACTAGAACCAATGCGCCAGGCCTTAGCCTCACTAGACCACTAGACCACTGACATTTGAGCCGACTTTCTCTTAACTCGGGGTCCTCACAAAAGATCCGAGCGCAGCGAAGAGATTTTTTGGGGCGGGCCCCTCGCTCGGGGTTTTACGCACCCCCACCATCAGAGGGTGTTAGCGCTGTTGAGCGTCCTCCCGGCTAGCCAAAGTGACGTCTACGTCCCGGGCTTCCCCGTTCCCGTTTATTACGGTCAGAGTGACTGCATCACCGGGGTCAAAGGAACGGATCCAAGCTGTCAAAGAAACACCACCAGTGATCGGTTTACCATCCACTGCCACTACTACGTCCCCTCGTTGTAACCCGACTTCGTCGGCGGGGGTGCGTGGTTGCACCGTAACCACGGCGGCGCCAGCCCGGAGTACACCTTCTACTTCAACGGCGGCGTCCTTAGGCGTAATCCCCAAGTACGAATGCACTGCCGTTCCGTTTTCTATCAGCTGACCAGCCACGTTAGCCACTACGTTGACCGGTATGGCAAAAGCTAACCCTATGCTGCCAGCTGATTCGGAGGGGGAACTCAGGCTGGCGATGGAAGTGTTGATACCGATTACCTCGCCTTTGGCGTTGAACAACGGTCCACCCGAGTTTCCGGGGTTCACCGCCGCATCTACTTGAATCGCATTGGTAACTACGTCTACCGGAGGTTCTTCTCCTTGACTAGCAGCCCGGGTGTTAACCGGCCGGTTCAGAGCCGAAACAATCCCGGTGGTCACTGTGTTGTCCAGACCTAAAGGGTTACCCACCGCCATCACCGGTTCACCTACCACTACCTGCTCTGAATCCCCTAATTTGGCTTCCGCCAAATCATTGGGCGGATCCACTAGCTCTATCACCGCTAGATCAGTAGCCGGGTCTGTACCCCTGGGCACAGCCTGGTAGATACGGCCATCGGCAAGAACCACTGATATGGATTCAGCCCCGGTCACCACATGGTTATTGGTGACCGCATAACCTTTTTCCGCGTTGATGATCACACCTGACCCCATGGCGCCAGATCCGTCCGCGGCGCCAACTCGGATAGCGATTACTGTAGGTTGGACCGCTGCCGCAACCACGCTCCACTCCGGTGATTTACCATCCAAGGCTGAATCAGGAACAGAAGGCACATTGGTGCCGGAGGTCAAACCCTTTACCACGTTAGAACTGGTTTTAGTATCGGTAGCTGAGCCCAGTGAGTGGTTGCTGCGCATCAACAGGAAATAGGTGGCGCCGCTAGACAGCAGGGCCGCCAGCAGAGCCGCGATCAGAGCAATAGCCCACGCGCCGGCCCGCGTAACGCCTTGGCGAGACCGCCTGGGACCGGGATCTGACTGAACCACGCTAGATACTGGCTGATGTGCCGCTGCCACCAACTCCGGCCCAAAAGATTCACCTGGAGTGGCGCCCAGCGCGTAGGAAGGAGCTTGGTAAGGCGAAGCAGTCCGAGGTGCTAACGGGGGGTTAGTAGAGGCGACCACAGGACCTGGCTGCGGTAACGCCGAAGCTTGCCAAGCCCGCGATTCGGCGGCTCCACTTAGAGGAGCCGCCGGTGGTGGTACCGACTCGACCGGATCGGTGGTAGTAACTGGGCCGAACGACGCACTGGGGGTGGGTAGTTTTGACGCCACCGGTGGGTTAAACGTTGCCTCGGTAGCAGGCGGCTCCGGCACCTTCTCCAAAGAGGCCGGGGACGGCGGGGTCTTTGTATCCACAGGTGGCGTGGCTGTACCAGACGGTACCTCTGAAGTTGGTACAGCATCTGGATCAGACGGCTCCGTTGAAACCACTGGGGTTGCACGCTCAAGCGCAATAGTCGGGTTGGGGGACTCAGCAGCCGCCGGAGCTAACGGCGCCGTTGGAGCCGCCGACGCTGCTGGAGCCGCCGGAGGAGCGGGAGGCCCAGAAGGAGCAAAGGACGGTAAATCAGCCGGCCCTGGAGTGGCTTTAGGCTCCGCTGGCGTGTCCCAATCTAAGCCGGAAGCAGCCGGTTCAGTATCGGTTGCGGATGGTTTCTTCCACGGGACTTGTAACTGGATGTCTGCCCAAGGATCGTCTTCCGTTTTGGCTTCTGTTTCCGTGGCGGTATCAGTTTCGCCAAACCAGTTACTGCGGACCGGGGCGCTTTCCGGTTTAGGCTTTTGGGAATCTTCTGAGCGGAGCGTCCAACTACGCAAGGAATCATCCGGTGACTCCACCTCTGCGGCTGGGGAAGGCCCTGACGCGCCCTGGTCTGCCGAACTGCTCGGCGGTGTATTAGCTTGGGCTGGTCCCGGAGTTGGGTTCAGCGGAAGCCAGGCGGGTGGAGGCAAAGGGGGATTTCCCGGTTTGTCTTCCCCCGGGAATACCGGGGGTGGTATCTGGTCGCTCATTGTGCCCTTCTCTCATCGGCGTCATAAGTCATACAAACTTATTTTCCTGGGAGAATCCTCCCGTTAATTTGGGAATCTGCTGGGACAGACAGGGCCTTTCCCCCAAAATTCCACAGTTTTGGCTTCCACACCGCGCCTTACACCGCGTTCCAACTGCACTAGTACCAGGCTAAAGCCGTCCGGAGGATCCGCCAATACCGTCCTCAGTTCCGCTTCCGAAGAAACTGCGGTAAAACCCACACCATAAGCGGCCGTCAAGTTTTGCCAGTCCCATTGCACCGGAGTAGCAAAGAACCGTTCAAAAACAGGTGGGGGGACCTGAGTCGCTGGTTCCAAGGTCTCAAAGATCCCACCGCCGCCATCGCCCAAAACCACTGCCTGAACTTGAGGTTGCCGCTCCAATGTGGGCACCAGCAAAGCCCCTACGTCATGAGCCCACGTTAGATCCCCCAGGAGGACCCGTACCGGACCGGGTTGATCAAGTCCTAAGTTCAGTCCCGCCGCAAAACTGATTGTTCCATCAATCCCGGCCGCTCCTCGCATAGCAAAAACCGCCGGGGGGTTTGAGGGAGATGGGACTAAGTCCAAATCGCGAATGGCGCTTGACGCCCCCACTACTAGTGGTTTACCCCCCGCAGTCACGTCCGCCAGTGCCTGGGCCACCAATACCGGCGCAGGGAACGGTTGTTGCACCAAATTCTGCCAAAGAGCGTGTCCCACCTCCAACCAGTTCTCCAGCCAAGCCTTAGCTTGTGCATCAGGTTCCAGAGGAGGCACTACGGCGCTCACCACACGGGACACATTGGCCGCCAGACCAAACCATTGCCCGCCCCCAGGGTGCACGATGACGCTCGCTACGGTGGGTTTTTGCAGCAGGTTAACAACGGGACGGCTCAATACTGGCCGTCCAAACACGATGGCCCGCTCTACTTGGCTCCCCAAGATTTGTGCCGCCAAACGTCCCGCTGGAATCAGGTTGGGCCCGCCCCAGGACCCGCTAGCGGGTTCTGCCAGCAACGGCCAACCGGCAGCTTGGGCTAGTTCCCGAGCAGCCGGTCCCGCCCCGAACCCAGCTACTACCAAGGTACGTGGACCGGATTCCAGTTGGACTGGGTTTAGCTGAGCCAAGTTCAACTGACCTGGTCCTTGCTTCTCTGGATTGACCGCCTCTACCCCAAGACCGAGATTCAGATTGGGGCTCGCCGAGGCGCTTGAAAACCCCGGTGTGAACGATGACGGGGCCAACGGCTCCCGAAATTGGACGTTGATGTGAGCTGGTCCCCGCACCTCAGAGCGCTTACCGCAGGCTGCGTTTACTGCCGCTACCGCTGCTGCTTTGATCGGTTCTGACAGTAAACCAGCACTCAAGGTACGTTCCCAGACGGGGGCAGCGCCAAAGATCCGCCGCTGATCGGTGGTCTGATTGGCACCTACTCCATGTAGCTCCGCAGGACGATCAGCACTCACTACCACTAGAGGTACCCGCGCTTCGCTGGCTTCTACTACAGCAGGGTGCAAATTAGCCACCGCGGTGCCAGAAGTGGTGGCTACCGCGGCGGGGGTTCCCGTCGCGGTAGCGATTCCCAAAGCAGTGAACGCGGCTACTCGCTCATCAATCCGGACCGTCAAAGTAAGCTGCCCCCGCGTTTCTGCTTCCACCGCCGCATAAACCAGCGGCGCGCTGCGCGACCCGGGTGCCAGCACCAAATGCTTCACTCCACCTTCAACCAAACCCACTATCAAGGCGCGAGCGCCAGCCCCAGCGCTCGCGTTCACGTTGCCGTCTCCGCTAGGCGGCGTGTTTGATCCCAATGGGCCAGCCAACGTTCCCTAACCATAGGCGGAGCGGAATAACGGTCCAGGAGCTGCGGCGTCGGCGGGGCTGGCAACGTAGAAGCTAGCCATCCCGAGCTTTTGACCGTAACCTGGCCAGACTCCACCAAATCCCCTTCTAACAGCGTCAATGTCCCCAACCCGCATGCGTAATCCAAATCAGGTAAAGCAGCAGCTAGCGCTAATCCCGCGGCCAAGCCCACTGAAGTTTCTACCGCTGAAGAGACCACTACTGGTAGATCTAACTCAGCGGCAAGGTGTAAACAGGCCCGTACTCCCCCCAGGGGCTGAACTTTGAGGACCACTAAGTCAGCAGCTTCCAAGGCTTTGACCCGGAACGGATCGCTGGCACGGCGGATGGATTCATCGGCCGCTATGGGAACGTCTACTTGGCGGCGTATGCGGGCCAAATCGGCAGCATCGGCGCAAGGTTGTTCTGCATATTCCAACCCACCGGCCGCGTGGTCTAAAACTCGGATCCGTTCTACTGCAGTATCGAAATCCCACGCACCGTTTGCATCAATGCGAATCCGCCCTTTGGGTCCTAGTACATCACGCACGGCCGCCACTCGATCCAACTCCTGGGTAACACTCTGCCCCCTTTGCGCCACCTTTACTTTGGCGGTGGTGCAACCTCTTGCCAGTGCTAACAACCCAGGCACTAGCTCCGGACCTACCGCTGGAATAATCGCGTTGACTGGCACCCGGGAACGAACCGGCGGTGGGAAACCTTGTTCAGCGGCTTCTTGAGCGGCTCGCCACCAAGGTACCGATTCAACGGGTGAATACTCTTCGAAAGGACTGAACTCCGCCCACCCGGAACTACCGGCGAACACTAGTCCCCGCCGCTGCGTTAACCCCCGAAATGGGACAGCCAAAGGAATGCTGAAGGCGTGAAGCACAGCACCAACCC
>JAISMT010000072.1 GCA_031276585.1 Bifidobacteriaceae bacterium | reverse complement strand
CCCATTTACGTGCGGACCATCCGCAGGTAGGTGGGATTTGGGCTGGTGTTAGACATGTTTCGACCTCGGTTATCCCATTTACGTGCGGACCATCCGCAGGTAGATGGGGTTTGGGTTGGTTTTGGGCCCGATTCAGCTCGTTTCGGCTTTGTCTGGCCCCCGGTCATCCCATTTACGTGCGGACCATCCGCAGGTAGGTGGGATTTGGTCCCGCTGCTGCCCGCCGATGCCGCCCCACTCACTACCTGACGTTGGCTCCCCAACCCCTAACTCGGCATCGTCCCCCTGTTAGGCCGCCCAGCACCCCTAGTCCCCATAGCAAATAGACAAACCCGAGCGGATGGGGTAGTGTAGCCCTTTGCGCCGTTCTGTGCCTCTTGCCACCTCAAAGTTTGAGAATCAGTGCTGCGCCGCGTGCATTTTTTGACTCCGGGAGGGACCTTGGCTGCCTCGCGCATTCCGCGTACGACAGTAGACACTAACGCACCAATCAAAGGGTCGGGAAGGGTTTCCTTCGCCAAGATCCATGAGCCGTTGGAAGTCCCAGATCTTCTGGGCTTGCAGAGGGACTCGTTTGACTGGCTGGTAGGCAACGAGCACTGGCGGGCGCGCCTGGAAGCTGCTCAAGCCTCTGGGCTGGCCAGCGTACCGGATGTGGCCGGCTTGGAAGAGATTTTCACCGAGATTAGTCCCATTGAGGACTTTGGCGCCACTATGGCCCTGTCCTTCCGGGAAAGTCGGTTTGAGCCTCCCAAGTGGACGGCGGAACAGTGCAAAGAAAAAGATTTTACTTACGCAGCACCGTTGTTCGTGACCGCTGAGTTCGTCAACTACAACACCGGAGAGATCAAGTCTCAAACGGTGTTCATGGGGGATTTCCCCCTTATGACGGACAAGGGCACGTTCATCATCAACGGCACCGAACGGGTAGTGGTGTCGCAGCTGGTGCGTTCCCCCGGCGTGTACTTCGAGAAGACGCAGGATAAGTCTTCGGATAAAGATGTGTTCTCGGCCAAGATTATCCCGTCGCGGGGCGCCTGGCTGGAGTTTGAGATTGATAAGCGGGATACGGTGGGCGTGCGGATCGACCGCAAGCGTAAGCAGTCGGTCACCGTGTTTTTGAAGGCTTTGGGCGTTACCGCCCCGGAAATTCGGGCGGAGTTCCGAGATTTCCCCACGGTGCTGGAAACGTTGGAGCGGGACAGCATTGAGGACCAGGAAGACGCGCTAACTGACATATACCGCAAGATTCGTCCCGGCGAGCCGCCCACCGCGGAGGCGGGCCGCAATCTGCTAGATACCTTCTACCTCAGCTCCAAGCGCTATGACCTAGCCAAAGTGGGGCGCTACAAGGTAAACCGCAAGTTAGGGCTGCCCCCGGAGACTAAATCCTCCACGTTGCGGGTAGATGACATCATCGCCACCATCAAGTATTTGGCGGCGTTGCACGCGCGTAAAACGGAGTTGACCACTCCGGTGGGGCAGCTGCCGGTGGAGATTGATGACATTGACCACTTTGGTAACCGCCGCATCCGTGCGGTGGGGGAGCTGATCCAAAACCAGGTACGCACCGGTTTGAGTCGCATGGAGCGGGTGGTGCGGGAACGCATGACCACGCAGGATGTGGAAGCTATCACCCCGCAATCCCTGATTAACATCCGCCCCGTGGTGGCGGCTATCAAGGAGTTCTTCGGCACTTCGCAGCTGAGCCAGTTCTTGGATCAGAACAACCCGTTGGCTTCTTTGACGCACAAACGGCGGCTTTCAGCTTTGGGGCCGGGCGGTTTGAGCCGGGACCGGGCGGGTATGGAGGTGCGGGACGTTCACCCTTCGCACTATGGCCGCATGTGCCCCATTGAGACTCCGGAAGGTCCCAACATTGGTCTAATCGGCTCGTTGGCTACCTACGGCCGTATTAACCCGTATGGCTTCATTGAGACGCCGTACCGGGAGGTCAAAGACGGCCGGGTGACGGACGAGGTTCGTTACTTGACGGCTGACGATGAAGACCGTTACGTCATCGCCCAAGCTAACGCCCCGTTGAACGAGGACGGTTCCTTTACGGAAGAGCGTGTTCTAGCGCGGACCCGGGGCGGCGAAGTGGAGTTTGTGCACGCCGCAGACATCGGCTTCATGGACGTTTCGCCCCGCCAGATGGTCTCGGTGGGTACCGCCATGATCCCGTTCCTAGAGCATGACGATGCGAACCGCGCTTTGATGGGCGCCAACATGCAACGTCAAGCGGTGCCGTTGTTGCGTTCGGAAACACCGCTGGTGGGTACCGGCATGGAGTTGCGGGCTGCTATTGACGCTGGTGACGTGATTATTGCGGAGAAAGATGGCGTGGTGCAGGAGGTCAGCGCCGATGCCGTGGTGGTGGCTTCTCCGGACGGTTCCGAACGGACTTACCGGGTGGCTAAGTTCCAGCGTTCTAACCAGGGCACTAGCTACAACCAACGTGTAGTGGTAGATGAGGGCGATCCGATCAAGGTGGGGCAAATCTTGGCGGATGGCCCGGCCACGGACCAGGGCGAACTAGCTTTGGGCCGTAACCTGCTGGTGGCTTTCATGAGCTGGGAAGGCCACAACTACGAGGACGCGATTATCCTTTCGCAGCGCCTGGTGCAAGACGATGTTTTGAGTTCCATCCACATTGAAGAGCATGAGGTGGATGCGCGTAACACCAAACTGGGTGATGAAGAGATCACTCGGGATATTCCCAACGCTTCGGAAGAATCGTTGGCGGATTTGGATGAGCGCGGCATTATCCGCATTGGTGCTGAAGTGGCAGCCGGTGATGTGCTGGTAGGTAAGGTCACACCTAAGGGTGAGACGGAACTGACTCCAGAAGAACGCCTGCTGCGGGCTATTTTTGGTGAAAAGGTCAAGGAAGTGCGGGATACCTCGTTGAAGGTGCCGCACGGCGAGAGCGGCACCGTGATTGGGGTACGCGAGTTTTCCCGGGACGATGGCGATGAGCTGAGCCCGGGTGTGAACCAAGTGGTGCGGGTGCACATAGCGCAGCGCCGTAAGATCACCGATGGCGATAAACTGGCGGGCCGCCACGGCAACAAGGGTGTAATTTCTAAGATCCTGCCGGTGGAGGACATGCCGTTCTTGGAGGACGGTACTCCCGTGGATGTGATTTTAAACCCGTTGGGTGTACCGGGACGTATGAACGTGGGCCAGGTGCTGGAACTGCATATGGGCTGGATTGCTTCTCAGGGCTGGAAAGTGGATGACCGCACGGTGGAATGGGCGGCTCGCTTGTCAGAGCAGGCTTTGGAAGGTAAACCGGGCCAACCCATTGCTACCCCCGTGTTTGATGGTGTCCGGGAAGACGAGTTGACCGGCTTATTGGGTTCCACTATCCCCAACCGGGACGGTCAGCGTTTGGTAGACCAGACCGGTAAAGCACGGCTGTTTGATGGGCGTTCGGGGGAGCCGTTCCCGGAGCCAATCGCGGTGGGCCAGATGTACATTTTGAAGCTGCACCACTTGGTGGATGACAAGATTCACGCTCGGTCTACGGGACCGTACTCGATGATCACGCAGCAGCCGTTGGGTGGTAAAGCCCAGTTCGGCGGCCAGCGGTTTGGTGAGATGGAAGTTTGGGCGTTGGAAGCTTATGGTGCGGCTTACGCTTTGCAGGAGCTGCTCACCATCAAGTCCGATGACGTGGTGGGTCGCGTCAAGGTCTACGAGGCCATTGTGAAAGGCGAAAACGTCCATGAGCCTGGCATTCCGGAGTCTTTCCGGGTGCTAATGCAAGAGATGAAGTCTCTGTGTTTGAACGTGGACGTGGTGTCTGCGGACGGCCAGGTGATTGAGATGCGGGACACCGACGACGAGGTGTACCGGGCTGCGGAGGAACTGGGTATTGACTTGGCCCGCCGCCCTGACGCCTCCGCCTCCTCTATCGACGAGATCTGATTCTCCCCACATTGAGAGCTATGCAACCGAAAGCGCAACAAGAAGGAAGCAGGGACTGACTTGCTGGACGTCAACATCTTCGACGGAATCAAGATTGGTTTGGCTACGGCGGACGCCATCCGTAGCTGGTCCCACGGCGAGGTAAAAAAGCCTGAGACTATCAACTACCGCACCCTCAAACCGGAGAAGGAGGGTCTGTTTTGCGAGCGCATCTTTGGCCCCACCCGGGACTGGGAATGTTCTTGCGGTAAGTACAAGCGGGTCCGTTTTAAGGGAATCATTTGTGAACGCTGCGGCGTGGAGGTGACCCGCTCTAAGGTACGGCGTGAACGTATGGGCCACATTGAGCTAGCGGCCCCGGTCACCCACATTTGGTACTTCAAAGGTGTGCCTTCCCGGTTGGGTTATTTGCTGGATTTAGCTCCTAAAGACCTGGAAAAGGTGATCTACTTCGCCGCTTACATGATCACTGAGGTGGACGAGGAAGGGCGCCGGGCGGATTTGGATTCGCTGCAAGCCGAGGTTGACTTGGAAGTCAAGCGGATCAATACTGACAAAGACTTAGATATTGAGAAGCGTTCCCAGCAGCTGGAAGCGGACATGGCG
>JAISMT010000070.1 GCA_031276585.1 Bifidobacteriaceae bacterium | reverse complement strand
GAACCGCCCACTACCGGAGGGGCCGCTACCGAACCGGACGTTACCTCAACTTGGGCTTACCGCAGCCAAACCTGGCTCTTCGGAACTGGCCTTGCCTGTGTGTTCCTGGTGACCCATGGGTTCATGATCCACCAAGCAGTGGGACCGGTCCGCTCCGGTTCCACCGACGTAGACCTATATGCCTGGTGGGTAGCGCAAGGTCAAGTCAGTGGTGGTTGGGTGGGGGTACACGCCAACTGGGTCTATCCAGTAGGCGCGTTAGTACCCATGTTGTTGGCGGGCCTGTTTGGGACCGGACTGGCCTACCTGCCCACCTGGTGTTACCTGGTGGCCGCCTTGAACCTGGGTACCGCCCTGGTAGCAGTCAAAGTAGTGGGCGTGCGGCGGGCTCTAGCGCCCCTCAGCGGCTGGTTTTTGTTTCTGCTGCTACTAGGCCCAGTAGGTATAGCTCGCCTGGATGCGGTGATGATGCCCCTAGTGTTGATGGGGTTATTGTTAGCGGCTACTCGCCCAGCCTTGGCGAGCGGACTTTATACCTTTAGCGCTTGGGTGAAGGTTTCTGGTGGCGGCGCCATCATCCCGCTGTTTTGCACCCTACCTACTTGGCGGGAACGTTGGCTACGAGTGGTACTCCCAGCCGCCCTCACCTGCGCTGTGGTAGTGGTAACGCAGCGTTTAGGCGGTGGCGACTGGCGCTTTCTGACCAGCTTTGTAGCGGCTGAAAATACTCGTGGCCTGCAAGTGGAAGCCGTATTAGCTACGCCAGCAGTGTTGGGTCACGTTTTCAAACATGAAGTGCTTTGGCAATACAACCATGACCTGGGTACCTCCGAAACTTGGGGACCAGCGGCCGATGCCGCTCTAGCCGTAAGCGCCGTGGCTCTACCGGCCGTAGCAATAGGGGTGGGGTTGTTGTGTTGGTTGGCGCGACACCGGCCAACTGAAGCGCTGTTGTTGGGAACACTCGCCATCATGACCGGGTTGATTGTGGCTCACAAAGTAGGTTCGCCCCAGTTTGTGGCGTGGACGGCCCCAGCGGTGGTGGTGGCGCTCTGTTTGCGGCGGGACCTAAAGTTTTGGCTCGGAGTGGGGGCTGCGTTGTTGCTAGCCGCGGCCGCTACTGGTCTGCTTTACCCCTGGGGGTATATGGACTTTTTGAACGGTCTGCCTTTTATGGTCACCGTCTGGGTGGTGCGTAATCTTTTGTTAGTAGGCGTGTTTGGGGCAGCGGTGGTGCGTTTAGCGCGTTTAGCGCGGTGGCCCAGCGTGGGGTACCTACGCAAGATACGGTGGGGGCGTGGAGAACGGAAGCAACCTCAACCCGAACCCGAAGGATCAGCTGCCAACATGGGATGAGGTGGCGGCATCGGTGGCTCATCCCGTAGTGCCTGATACCGCCGCGACGCCCGGCTGCACTAACACAAAAGCTGCCGATGCCGCCCCCAAAGCTGGCCCGGTAAACGAGGTAGGTGCTGGTTCTGCTTTACCGTTTAGCCCCGCTTCCCCCGTAGCGGGCGATGCCGTGCCGTTCAGTGACGCTCCACCAGCTCCACCTGCCCAAGCTGCTCAACCAGTGGCTGCTGCGGTGACAGGTCCCGTGACTCCGGTTAGTAACAGTGCTGTACCGGGGTCTGTTGATCTGGGAGGTGACGGTGCTGCGTCATCGGGGTCTGTTGATCGGCCGAGCCGCACCCGCCGCCCGGCTCACGCAGCGGCGCCCGCTAGCCGCTCCCAGGTTGCAACGTTGGCGGTCAGCCATACCCATGTTCACCCGCATGCTGCCACGCCCGCGAGCCGCTCGGTGAAGCTAACTTTGGCCGTCATCATGGGGGTACTGGCGGTGGCTACGTTAGTTGGTGCCTTCTGGTTGTGGCCCGCAGCAGCGGAACGGCCCGCTAAAACTCCCTATTTGGCGCCCGGTTCAGAAAACGCACCTGGAGTGGTCACAAGACTAGATCCGGGTAACCCTACCGGTGAAGTGTTGTTCCGGTTGGATGATTCCGGCCAGGAAGTGCGGATGTTGACAGTGGGGGAAGTTCCCTTAGAAGACTTCAGCGTAGGCGACCATATTCGTACAATTCGTTTCCCAGATGCTGGTAGCGAATCCGGTGAGGTTTATGTGTTTGTGGACTTCTACCGGGCCGGGCCACTTATGGCGTTAGCTGCTGTGTTTGTCCTGGTGGTAGTGGGGGTGGCCCGTTGGAAAGGGCTGGCAGCCGTAGCTGGTTTGGTGGGGGCACTGGCCGTGGTGTGGTTCTTCTTGTTGCCAGCTCTGCTGGCGGGCCGTAACCCGCTACTGGTAGGTCTTATTACCGCCAGTGCTGTGATGTTTGTGGTGGTGTATTTGGCGCATGGAATCTCAGTGAAAAGCACCACGGCGTTGCTGGGTACCTTTCTGGGTACTGCAGTGGTAGCGGGGTTAGCTTGGTGGGCTATCCCAGCGGCCCATTTGATTCCTATGTCAGAAGAGTCCATGGTCCAGTTGAACCACGCTGCACCCCAAGTGGAACTCAAAGGAGTTCTGCTGTGTGGCATGGTTTTAGCCGGTGTAGGAGTCTTGAATGATGTGACCATTACCCAAGCTTCAGCAGTGTGGGAACTGCGGGCAGCGGCTCCCACCGCTTCCCGGCGAACAGTGTTCCGCCACGCCATGCGCATAGGCCGAGATCACATTGCCTCCACCGTTTACACCATCGCGTTTGCCTATATTGGCGGCGCGCTCAGTTTGTTGTTGGTGGCTTCTACCTTGGATCACACGGTTTTGAATCTGCTGACTTATGAGGATATTGCTTCCGAATTGGTCCCCATTTTGGTGGCATCCATTGGTTTAGTTTCGACAATCCCCCTGACCACGGGAATCGCGGCCTGGCTAGCGGGCCGCCCTGAACCTCAACCCGGAGGGTCTACGCGGCTCGATACCCTGGAAGCTGGTCCGGGGGCAACCGCGACATTGGATCCGCTGCGACCCCAAAGTGATCAGGGAAGTGTCTAGGGCGGGTGGGGCCTCACACCTGGTGCCCGAAACAGCGCTGAGTGCCCCAAGTGTTTTAGTGCCTTAGTGGGGATCAAGCTGCCTGCTTCTGTGCGTAGTTGACCTTGAAATGAGTTGGGTGTGTTTTGAGGTCAATTGGTTACATGCCTGGTCGATGGCGTCGGCTGGTTGGAGTTGGGGTCCGGGTGTTTGTGCAGGTGAAGGGTTGGTTTCTTTTCTTAGCTTAAGCTGGCTGCGGTTCGCTTCTGTGCGTAGTTGACCTTGAAATGAGTTGGGTGTGTTTTGAGGTCATTTGGTTACATGCTTGGCCGATGGCGTCGGCTGGTTGGAGTTGGGGTCCGGGTGTTTGTGCAGGTGAAGGGTTGGTTTCTTTTCTTAGCTT
>JAISMT010000157.1 GCA_031276585.1 Bifidobacteriaceae bacterium | reverse complement strand
GCGGTCCGCGAACTAGTGATGGGTTGCGCCCTCGTAGCTTTACGAATCAAAGGGCTTGATCCGCCGGAAGTGGTGTTTGTGGGCAAGGCGGCCACTTTCGCCTTGATGTATGCCTTCCCGTTGTTGTTGCTGGCGGAACAGACCAGTTGGATTAAACACACGGCTTGGGTGGTGGGTTGGGCTTTCGCCATTTGGGGTTTGTTGCTTTATTGGGTGTCCTGTGGGGCGTACCTCATTGAAACCTACCGGGCTTTGCGCTACCGGGCGGTGCGGAGCATGGAACCGTGAATCCCCTCAACCACTCGATGACTCTCCTGACTGAGGTGATGGAGCGGCCGTTGGACGGTGGATACGCCGAGGTGGCGGCTCGTAAACGGGCGGGAGAAAAGCCTCTTGGTCCCGGGCGGTGGCTGTTTCCCCTGGTTTTAGCCCTGATTTTAGGGGTGGCGGCCACTTGGGGAGTCAAGGTGTTACGGACGCCGGGAGAGGAAGGGCTTAAAGCCCGTCAAGCTTTAGAAACCCGGGCTGAAGCGGCACGGGAACAGGTCCGTCTCTTGTCTCAGCAGTCCAACCAGTTGTCGAACCAGGTGCAGGCCTTACAGAACCAGGCTCTGTCGCAAAGCGATCCCAGTGCCGGTGCCCGGGCTCGGGAACTTGCTATCCGAGTGGGAGCCGTGCCAGTGCAGGGCCCTGGGCTAGAAATCAAAATTGCGCCCGGCCCGGCGGCGCAAGAACGGGGCCAAGCGGACCAGAAGATCCGGGCTGGGGATCTGCGGCTTATTGTCGGCTCATTGTGGCAGGCGGGAGCTGAAGCAGTGGCAGTGGGTGGTGTGCGGTTGGCGGGGAACACGGCTATCCGGGATGTGGGGGACCAAATTCAGGCCGGTTTTGAACCATTAGCCAGTCCGTTTGTGATTCAAGCCATTGGTCCGGCGGACGGATTGGAAGTGGGCTTGGCGCAAGGCCGGGCCGGGGACCGCATCTCATTGTTGAAGGGATATCTGGGGGCCAGCGTCACCATTGAACCGGTCCGTGATTTGGAGTTACCGGCCAGCGCTGAGGTAGCCACTTTGTATTACTCGTCGGGAAAGGAGTGAAGCGGCGTGATAGCACTGTTAGGTCTGTTGGTAGGGGTGGCGCTGGGGTTGGCCACCCAAACGGAGGTACCGGTGTTCTTAACGCCCTACTTGCCCATAGCGGTGGTAGCAGCTATCGATGCTTTGGCTGGTGCACTCCGGGCTTTTCTGGAGGGGATTTTTGACGACCGAGTGTTTGTGGTCTCGTTTTTTTCCAATGTGTTAGTGGCCGCATTGTTAGTGTTTTTAGGCGATCAGCTGGGGGTGGGGTCACAGCTTTCCACGGCGGTGATTGTGGTTTTAGGTATCCGGATCTTCTCAAACGCCGCCTCCATCCGGCGGAAGTTGTTTAAAGCATGACGTCATCTGCCCCCGCTTCTCCCGTAGCTCCAGTTGGGGCCAGCGGAGCCGCTGCTTGGCGCCGTTTAGGCCGGGCCCTGTGGCTCCGCCCTAGCAAAGCTCAAGTGGCGGTGGGCTTGCTGTGTATGTTGCTGGGGTTTGCTGGAGCTACCCAGGTGCGGGAAGCGGGTAAAGCTGATTTTTCCGGGCTGCGGGAAGAGGAACTGGTGGCCGTGTTGGAACAGTTGGATGCCCAAGAAAATCAGTTGGGAGCCGAGAACCTAGCGTTAGAACGTGAGTTGGCCCAGCTTCAAGATCAAGCCACCCGGGGGCAAGCGGCTTTGGATGCTGCCGCCGCCCGAGCGGAGACCCAGGGGGTATTGGCTGGTACCTTAGCCGCCCAAGGCCCTGGGGTTACTGTCACCATTTCTGATCCTGAACGCAAAATGACCGCTGTAGGCGCCTATCTGTTGGTGGATGAGCTGCGTAACGCGGGAGCGGAGGCCATAACTTTAGGGCCGGTCCGCATCACGGCATCGTCCTATTTTGAAAGTACGGTGCGAAACGGCCAACCGGTCCTCCTTGCCGATGGCGTCGAAGTGGAGCCCCCTTACGAGTGGCGCGCCATCGGAGAGCCCTCAACGCTGGAGACCGCCTTGGGTATTCCTGGTGGTGCTTTGGCGGCGGTGCGTACTCAAGGTGGAACCGCCAGCGTAACGAAACAGGATCACTTGGAAATCACCTCGACCAAAGTGTTGGGCCCCACTGATTACGCATCCGCGATAGAGTAGAAATTCCACTGTTTGGCGGTGCGGGGATTCCCTACCCGGCTGCTTCGAGCTAAGAGGGGTGATGAGCGTGGATTCGGATTCTTCCTCCGTCCATGGCGTCGAATCAACGCAGGCCATTGGCGGGATGGCCGAGTTGGACCTGGATGCCCCCTTAGACGGGGGTCTCAGCGCTGGGGCTCAGGCCGCTATCGATGCGCTGCCGGCTACCTCGGCGCTGCTGGTGGTGTTGCGGGGGCCTAACGCTGGTTCGCGTTTTTTATTGGACGCTGATTCGACTACTGCCGGGCGCTCCACTAAATCGGACATCTTCCTGGATGATGTCACGGTATCCCGCCGCCACGCCGATTTTGTTCGAGTGGGCGCCGAATTTTGGGTACGGGATTTGGGCTCTTTGAACGGCACCTATGTGAACCGGGAACGAGTCGAGGAAGTCCAACTCCGGGCTAGTGACGAGGTGCAGATCGGCAAATATCGCCTCACCTTTCATCCCTCTCCCATTAGAGAAGCGTGAGTGCCACCGCTCGCGCCCAGTCCTGGCCCGCTGGGCTGGACCAACGCCCCACCCACCCAATTTCCGAGGTTTTAGACGCGCTACAAGGCGAGTTCCCCATGCTCACCGTATCCAAGTTGCGTTATTTGGAGGATCAGGGGTTGGTTTGCCCCGAACGGACCCAGTCCGGATACCGCCGCTATTCCGAAGCGGATGTGGAGCGAGTGGCCTGGGTTTTGACTCAGCAGCGCGACCATTTTTTACCGTTGAAAGTGATCCGGGAACGTTTGGCGGCCATGGATGCGGCTCGCCGTGAAGGCATACCAGTGCCGTGGCGTAAGCCCCCCACCGCCGTGCCAGCGGCCGATGTGGCTACGGTGACGGGCCAAGATCAAGCTTTGGTGGAGGCCGTGGCACAAGCGGCCGGGGTGGCGAACCCTAAGGTGGCCGATGCCGCCTTGGTACAGGCCGTGGAAGCCGTAGCCGAGTTACGGACTTGGGGTTTGGAGCTACGGCATTTGCGTCCGGTGTTTCAGGCGGCTCGGCGCCAGGCGGATTTGGTGGCTGTGGCTACGGCAGCCCAGCGGGGGCCGGGCTCAGCGGCCGCCCAAGCGGCGGTAGCGGCGGCTTCGGAATGTGCGGATGCGGTTGCTCGTTTGGATGCGGCGTTGCTGCGTTTGGCGTTGGCTGAGACCTGATTCGTTTGAACTGCCGCCTACCTAGGTGGGCCTAAAGTTAACTGCTGTAGAGCGTGTGTCTAGTACGTATGTACTAGGGAAAGGAACGTATCGCTCGAGGCGAACGTCGATAATTTGACCCTCGGGATGCGGCTGTGTAATGTTGTCCGAGCCCGCTGCTGAGGTGGCGGGCCAAACACCTCTTATAGCCTGGGACGCTTGCGCCCCAATGGGCCTGTGTTGGTTGGTTGTTTCATATCTCGATAGTGTGTTTATGGTTGTGTGTTGATGTTGGTTTTTTTGACTGGCTTGACATTTTTTTGTTGGGTTGGGTTTTGATTTTCTGTTTTTGATGGAGAGTTTGATCCTGGCTCAGGACGAACGCTGGCGGCGTGCTTAACACATGCAAGTCGAACGATGAACTTGGGGTTTCGGCCTTGGGGGATTAGTGGCGAACGGGTGAGTAACACGTGAGTAACCTGCCCTGGACTCCGGGATAACTGTTGGAAACGGCATTGTAATACGGGATGTCTGCCTTGTGCCGCATGGTGTGGGGTGGAAAGGTTTTTTCTGGTTCAGGATGGGCTCGCGGCCTATCAGCTTGTTGGTGGGGTGATGGCCTACCAAGGCTTTGACGGGTAGCCGGCCTGAGAGGGTGACCGGCCACACTGGGACTGAGATACGGCCCAGACTCCTGCGGGAGGCAGCAGTGGGGAATATTGCACAATGGGCGCAAGCCTGATGCAGCGACGCCGCGTGAGGGATGACGGCCTTCGGGTTGTAAACCTCTTTCGGCAGGGAAGAAGCTTGTTGGTTTTCTGATGAGTGACGGTACCTGTTAAAGAAGCGCCGGCTAACTACGTGCCAGCAGCCGCGGTGATACGTAGGGCGCAAGCGTTGTCCGGAATTATTGGGCGTAAAGGGCTCGTAGGCGGCTGGTTGCGTCTGCTGTGAAATCCTTCGGCTTAACTGGGGGCTTGCAGTGGGTACGGGCTGGCTAGAGTGCGGTAGGGGAGACTGGAATTCCTGGTGTAGCGGTGGAATGCGCAGATATCAGGAGGAACACCGATGGCGAAGGCAGGTCTCTGGGCCGTTACTGACGCTGAGGAGCGAAAGCGTGGGGAGCGAACAGGATTAGATACCCTGGTAGTCCACGCTGTAAACGTTGGGCACTGGATGTGGGTTCCTTTTTTGGGGTCTGTGTCGTAGCTAACGCGTTAAGTGCCCCGCCTGGGGAGTACGGCCGCAAGGCTAAAACTCAAAGGAATTGACGGGGCCCCGCACAAGCGGCGGAGCATGCGGATTAATTCGA
>JAISMT010000216.1 GCA_031276585.1 Bifidobacteriaceae bacterium | reverse complement strand
CCCTCCAAAGAACGGCCTAACTCCAGGTAGGTAGAAAGGGTAGGTAGCACGTCCTTTCCAGCTTTGACCAGCGGTCTATAGGCGGTGCTAAGCAGGGTTTCGCGGGCTTCAGGGTCTCCCAACAAAAGGCGTTCGGGTAGCAACTCATCCGCCAAGACTGGCCGGGGAGCGTTGGGCCACGCCGGGTAGGCGTCCAAGCCGGCATTAGCCGCTCTAATGGAGCGTGGTACTTGGGCTAGCCCATCAACTGGAGGCCCCACCACCACGGGTCCCTCGCCTAGAGCCGGGACTAGAGCTGCGGCTGCGGGAGCGAATTCGGCGAGTCCGCTGAGTAGAAGAATCATACGGTCAGAATGGAATCCGGCTAAAGCATCCGGCACAGTTTGGCGCAAAGCATGGCGCACTTCCCGTACCCGGCTTTCACTTAACGGCGCTGCTATACCCACCGCTACGCACACCGTGGGCCCGCTATCAGTCCACCCCAGCGCGGCGGCGCGGGAACGCACCTCCGGGCCGGCATCCCCGCGCACCAGGCTATCCACCACCAAAGCTTCTAACCGGGCATCCCAAGAACCGCGCATTTCCGCGGCCCGCGCGTAGACCTCGGCCGTAGCAAAAGCGAACTCCCGCGAATAGCGCAACACGGCATCATGCAACTGATGCGCTTTACCGGGAGCGGAGATTACCTCTGCCTCTTCTTCAATTACCGCTACTCCGCATTTGACCAGTAATAACGTTTGATGCAAAGACACTTTGCGCGTCAACTCGGCTGGTGCCACGGCAAAAATCTCCTGGCTGGAAACTGCGGAAGCCCGCGCATCCTCGCACCAGCCAATAAACGCATCAATAGAAGCCTGGGCCACCATCCCCACCCAGGAGCGGTCTTCCGCGGTCAAAGCACGGTACCAATCGTATTCCGAATCAATGGTTTTCATCAGGTGCGTCACCATGCGGTCCCGGTGAGACCTGAGCCGAGACACGGTGGTAGCGCAGGGAACTGGATGGCTGGAAGACTTGACTGACATGTGCCCATACTAAGACCCGTTTTGGAGACATCCCACAATTTAGCTGGTTATGTCACCAAAAATTGTGCCCACTGCCAGGTGCGCGCCGTCAAATCCTGGGCTAGCGTTGGAACCGATGAGCACGCTGACCCCACAAGACAGGACTTCTGCAGCCGTCCCGCCGCGTTCGGCTGCACTATCACTGGGCCTGGCCAACGGCCAGGTAGTACAAGAAATTGGTTACGACGATGACGTGGACTTCGACTTGCGTGATGCAATCGAAGACGCCATCGGCGCGGAAATGGTAGACGAAGACTGGGACGATGTCACCGATGTGGCGTTGATCTGGTGGCGGGAAGGCGATGGTGACTTGACTGACACCATCGTGGACGCCCTCAGCCCCTTGGAAGAGGGGGGAGTGGTGTGGCTAGCTCCCCCCAAACCGGGTCGTGACGGCTACACCGAGCCTTCCGACATCTTAGAGGCCGCCAATATCGCCGGTCTGCATGCCACTAAGACTGTCTCGGTAGGTAAAGACTGGACGGGTACCCGGTTGGCGGCTCAAGGCCGCACCAAACGCTAAAACTACGTTTTGAAACACAATCCCCTCGCCGCGAACGGTCTGGTTTTGACGGTGGACGTTACCGGACGGTGAGTGGCACGTAGCCTTCGCCACCCGCGGGGGGACGGAAGTCCGGATCACCGGGCTGTGGTGGTTCGGTTTGCCCCAGCTCGGAATCGTCCACATCGGTAGGGTGTAACACCCGGTGCAGGAAGATGCGGGCTCTTTCGGTTTGGGGTGCGCCAATGACTTGCCGGGCCGGTCCCTGCTCCATGATCCGGCCCTCGTCCATGAAGACCACCCGGTCCCCCACATCGCGGGCGAACGCCATCTCATGGGTTACCACCAACATGGTCATGCCTAATTGGGCTAGATCCCGCATGACAGCCAGCACGTCCCCCACCAATTCGGGGTCTAAAGCCGAAGTAGGTTCATCAAACAGCATCATGTCCGGATCCATGGACAAAGCGCGCGCTATAGCCACACGTTGTTGTTGTCCACCCGAAAGCTGCATGGGGTAGGCGTCGGCCCGGTCCGCTAGCCCCACCAGTTCTAAGTTGCGCATCGCTACACCGTGGGCCTCGGCTTTGGAACGCCGTAGCACTTTGCGTTGAGCTAGGGTCAAGTTGCCCATCACGGTCTTATGGGGGAAGAGGTTAAAAGATTGGAATACCATCCCCACGCGGGTACGTACCTGATCAATGTCTACGTCTGGGTCTGTGACCTCCGCCCCTAACACTTTGATAGAACCGGAAGTGGGTTGTTCTAAGAGGTTGACGCAACGCAGCAAGGTCGATTTACCCGAACCGGAGGGACCAATCACACACACCACGTCCCCCGCGTGGACTGTCAGATCGATGCCGCGCAGCACCTCACGTTTGCCGAAAGATTTATGCAGGTCAGAGATTTGCACTACCGGTTCACTCATGTCCGGGCCTTTCTGAATCCGCGTTCCATACGCCGTACCAAGAACCCAAGGGGCAGCGTTATCACCAGATAGCAAGCGCTGATGGCAAACAAGGCGGTGAGTCCACCGTGCGGCGCCACCAAAGATTCGCGGGCCAGCTTGGTGACTTCATAGTCATAAACGGTTAACCCCATCACGTACACCAACGAAGTGTCTTTGGTAAGCAAGATGATCTCGTTGGTGACTGGCGGTAAAACAATCCTAACAGCTTGCGGGATCACTACTGAGATCAGGGTCTGGCCGTGGCTCATACCCAGCGACCGGGAAGCCTCTAATTGGCCTTTGGGCACCGCCTGGATCCCTGCCCGGATTGATTCCGCCATATAGGCCGCTGAAACCCCGCCCAAAGCTAGCGCCGCCTT
>JAISMT010000113.1 GCA_031276585.1 Bifidobacteriaceae bacterium | reverse complement strand
GTTCCAGGGCCTGCTGTATTGCGGTCTAGCGCTCACCTCCAAGGGCCTTCGAGTGGTGGAGTTCAACGCTCGGTTTGGTGACCCCGAAACCCAAGTGGTGTTGCCGCGGCTAGAAAGTTCCCTAGCGGAATTGCTATTGGCCGCCGCTACTCGCGGGTTGGCGGCCTTACCGCCCCTCAAGTGGTCACCACTGAGTGCTGTGACCGTGGTGCTGGCAGCCCAAAATTACCCTGGACCGCCTGTTACCGGCGGTTTGATTACCGGTATTAGCGCAGCGGACTCCATTCCTGGGGTCCATGTTTTACAAGCTGGTACCGCATTGGACGCCGAATCCCGTTTAGTTTCTGCCGGAGGCCGCGTGCTCTCGGTGGTGGCGGTAGGTGCTGATCTAGCGGCAGCCCGGGAACAGGTTTACACCGGTGTTAGAGCTATCCAGTTAGAAGGATCCCACTTCCGTACGGACATAGCGCTCACTGCCAGACCACTTGGTGTTTGACACTTTCACACTCGAGCCGAGTTTTACCCTTACCCGGGGCCCCCACAAAAGATTCGAGCGGAGCGAGGAGGTTTTGTGGGGTGGGTTACCCGGGGTCTCTACAAAAGATTCGAGTGGAGCGAGGAGGTTTTGTGGGGTGGGTAGTACCTAATAACATGCTCTGGCTGCAGACCATTTAAACCGGCACTTTAGTGAGCCAACTGATCAGGGATGTAAAGAATCGCAACCCGTCTTGACCGGATCGGGGACCAGTAGGAGCATCCGGCCCGAATCCCGGTTCCACAGCATGCTCTGGGTGTGGCATCAACCCCACCACGTTCCCAGCCTCGTTAGTGATACCAGCTATGTCACGGCGTGAACCGTTGGGGTTCCAACCTTGGTAGCGGAATACCACCCGACCTTCGGCCTCTAACTGGTCTAATACCGGTTCAGGTGCCACAAACTGCCCGTCCTGGTTTTTCAAAGGAATAGTGATGTGCTCACCGGAACTAAAATCACTGGTCCAAGCGGTAAAAGTGTTTTCTACCGCTAAAATTTGCTCCCGGCAAACAAACTTCAAATGGTTGTTTTTGATCATGGCCCCAGGCAGCAGGTGCGATTCGGTCAACATTTGGAAACCATTGCAAATCCCTAACACTGGTAAACCGCCTCGAGCGGCATCGACCAGGGATTCCATGACCGGCGCGAACCGGGCTATGGCTCCGGCCCGTAGGTAGTCGCCGTAGGAGAACCCGCCGGGTAACACCACTGCGTCTACTCCATGCAGAGACGGATCGGCATGCCATAAAGCCACCCCCTCGGCTCCTGCCAAACGTACGGCGCGTAACGCATCGGCATCGTCTAAAGTGCCGGGAAAAGTGACTACCCCGATACGGATCATGCCGCGCTCCCGGAAGCCGCAGCATTAGTTGTGGGGGTTCCAGCGGCGTCTTCTTGTACCCGGACCGCCACCACATCTTCGATCACCGGGTTAGATAGCACGTTAGCGGCAGCTTCTTGAGCGGCCCGCAACACTTCCGGTGTAGCCGGCCCGTCCACCTCCAGTTCGAAGCGTTTACCCTGCCGGACTGATTGAAACTGGGTGAACCCCAAGCGGGGTAAAGCACCGGCTACGGCTTTGCCTTGGGGGTCCAAGATTTCCGGTTTGGGCATGACGTCAACAATCACGCGGGCCATGGTTGCCTCTCGTAGTAGCGGTCAAGGATTAGCGCTCCCCAGCGTAGTAGCGCTTGCAGGGTCAAGCATGCCCGATGCCGTCCGCGCCGGTTTTAGGGCGCACCAAAACACTTGACTACATAAAAATCGCAGTGGGGACTACAGGAAATCTGCAAACGGTGCGATTTTCATGTACTCCGATCGCTGATGTGTTGGGATCAGGCCTCAAGCGTTGAAGGTTTGGCCGGTGAGACGTTCGTAGGCTGCGATGTAACGGTCGCGTGTCTTTTCCACCACTTCAGCTGGCAGTTCTGGTGGAGTCGATTCCCGGTCCCAACCCGATTCGTGGGTCAACCAATCCCGCAAGTATTGCTTGTCAAAGGAAGGCTGGGGCCCGCCCGGCTGCCAAGTTTTAGCGTCCCAATAGCGGGAAGAATCCGGCGTCAACACTTCGTCGCCTAAGGTTAAACGGCCATCGGTGGCTTCCACACCAAACTCAAACTTGGTGTCCGCCAAAATCAAACCCCGTTCCCGGGCAATCTGTTCCGCCCGCTGGTACAGGTCTAACGTGACTTGACGAAGTTTCTCTGCGGTTTGGTTCCCCAGTTGGTCTGCCACATAGCTAAAGGGCACGTTCTCATCGTGGTCACCTAACTCCGCTTTGGTGGCGGGAGTAAAAATGGCGTTCGGGAGGCGGTCACCATCCTGTAGCCCTGGTGGTAGAGGAATCCCGGTTACTTGGCCGGATTGTTGGTATTCCGCTAAACCAGAACCAGTCAGGTAACCCCGGGCTACGCACTCCACCGGATACATGGTGAGACGTTGGCACACCATAGCCCGCCCCTCTACTTCTGGGGGGACATCCAGCGAAACCAGATGGTTTGGCACCAAGTCCTGCAACTGTTCAAACCACCAGACACTCAAAGCGGTTAGAACTTTGCCCTTATCTGGAATTGTGGTGGGTAACACGTAGTCGTAGGCGCTGATCTTATCGCTGGTCACCACCAGGATTACATCAGTGAAAGGGGACTGAACGGACGGCTCATAAATATCCCGCACCTTGCCAGAAGTGACGTACTGCCAGCCGTCTAGCTGCAGGTGGGTGGAACCGGTAACGTCCACCACAGTCACACCGCAACCACAGTGATGTTGAGGGGTGCTGTCACAGATTCGTGTAAGCGAGCCTCAATGGTGTAATCACCGATGGTCTTGATGCGTCCTGGTAAAGCAATTTTGCGTTTATCCAGTTCAAAACCGGTGGCTTGCTTCACGGCGGCCGCAATATCAGCCGTGGTTACGGTGCCGAACAAACGGCCACCAGAACCAGCTCGCACCGGTACTTGCACGGTAGCGGCCCGCAGCTTATCGGCGGCAGCTAAAGCGTCTTCCACACTGGACATCTCGCGAGCCCGGGTGGCCCGGCGCATTGCCACTATTTGCTTTTCGGCGCCTTTAGTCCAACGGGTGGCAAAGTTGCGTGGTAAAAGGTAGTTGCGGGCGTATCCGTCCTTGACTTCCACCACATCTCCGGCTTCACCCAGCCCAGAAACCTCGTGGGTCAAAATTATTTTGGCCATGGTTTGTTATCTCCTTAGATGCTTGGGGGTGAGGCCCCGGTTAACGGCCAGAACTCGAGTATGGCAACAACGCCATTTCACGGGCGTTTTTCACAGCTTGAGCAATAGCGCGTTGCTCTTGCACAGACAAACCGGTGACTCGGCGGGCGCGGATCTTACCGCGGTCAGACACGAACTTGCTTAGCAAAGCGACGTCTTTATAGTCAACTTCTCCGGGCAGGCTGAGCCGGACTGGGGTGATTGGCTTCTTGGGTTTGCGAATGGGTGGTTTAGCCATTGGATATTCCTTCTGAAAGTATTTTGTAAGTCTGAATTGGGGTGATGGGAGAAAGCAAGAAACGTTAGAACGGTGGTTCGTCGCTGGCGTTGCCGGTCACACCGGGGGCCGCCCAGGGGTCCTCAGCGGCTGGTGGTGCGTAATTGCCGCCTCCAGCGCTTCCGGAACGGGGACTGGGGACTGCCCCAGCGTCATCGGCGGCGTAACCTCCACCGTAACCACCGCCGCCACCGTAGTTGGCGCCACCACCGCTGTAACCTCCACCACCGCGCTGGTTGCGGGTAACTTTGGCTGAGGCGTAACGCAACGAGGGGCCTACCTCGTCAACCTGCAGCTCCACCACGGTACGGCGGTCGCCTTCCCGAGTTTCATACGAGCGTTGGGTGAGACGGCCTTGCACGATGACGCGCATGCCTTTAGTGAGGGTCTCGGCTACGTTCTCGGCGGCTTCGCGCCACACCGAGCAACGCAGGAACAGTGCTTCGCCGTCCTTCCATTCCCCACTGGCTCGGTCAAAAGTGCGGGGAGTGGAGGCCACCGTGAAGTTGGCTACAGGAGTGGCACCGTTGGCCGTAAAGCGTAAATCGGGATCACCGGTGAGGTTACCCACCACCGTGATCACGGTATCCCCGGCCATGAGCTTAAACCTCTACCGGGGTTTCGGTGCGTAGCAACTTGGTGCGCAGTACTGTCTCGGAGAGGTTCAGTATGCGGTCCAGTTCGCGCGCGGCCTCCGGGGTGGCGGTGAAGTTGATCACTACGTACACGCCTTCGGAGCGCTTCAAAATGTCATACGCTAGGCGCCGCTTGCCCCAAATATCGGTGCGGTCAATAGTGCCTTTAGCGTCGGTCACCACTTTCAGGAACTTGTCCAACGCGGGTTGTACACCGGTTTCTTCCAGTTCGGGATCCAGAATGATCATGATCTCGTATGGACGCATGGAGTTACCCACCTCCTCTGGTCTATTAACGGCCACGGGCTTTCCGTAGCAGGAGGGTGTTTCCTTGAGCCGTTCGGTTTGGGTTGTGATACGTTCTCACGCCCGATGCCGCCCGGCAGCCTGGACAGTCTAACCTACTTCCGCAACCCTAAACCCACTAGGAATCTGAAACTTTGATACTTGAGCCGACTTTTCCCCTACTCGGGGTCCTCGCAAAAGATCTGACCGGAGGGAAGAGATTTTGTGGGGTGGGTTACTCGGGGTCTCGCCGCAGAAAGATTCGACCAACGGGAGAAGATTTTGCGGGGGTGCTTCTGGGAATCCGCTGCAAAATCTAAGATTCCTAATGGTCTAGGGTGTGGACACCTGGTAACTCGGCGAAGCGCGCCCGTGAGTCATTCGAGACCACTAGGCGGCCCGTTTGAACCGCGTGGGCAGCGATAATCAGGTCGTGGTGCCCGCGTGGTTTGCCCACGTTCAATACGTGAGCCATTAGTTCGGCGTGAGCTATTGCTGTAGCGGACGAATATTCCAAAACACTCACATGGTTCATCAGGGTTTCGATAACCGCTGCACGGCGGCGAGCTATTGCAGAGTTTTGGGCTCGCAGTGCACCTACCCGAAGCTCTGCCACAGTAATGGCCGCGATGGCGACATCGTCCTCATCCTGGTTCAATCCGGCCAACGTGATGCCACGCTCCCAAGCAATCAGGACGCTAGTGTCGAGGATTAATCTGTGGCCCATGGATCTTGTAAAGGAGTGTTGGCAGCCGCTAGTACGGACTCGGTGGTGGCGGCCCAATCTGGATCAGCACTAAACGGTGCTAGGGCCTGGCGCAATGCTCCGAGGGTGTGCACTCGGGGGGAGCCGACCTCAGCCACCGGCCTGCCTCCGCGTAAAACGGTGAACCGTTCGCCAGCTTCAACGGCGTCAAGCATGGCGCTAAAACCACGGGCGGCATCGGTAGCCGAAATGTTGGTCACCCCCTCAACCTATCAGATAAATCAGATTCAGTGCAGCTATCCGGTTTTTACACGGAATAGCCGCGATTTCCATTTTGGTCCACTGGGGGGTAAAAACCAGACAATCCCGGTTAATGCACCACTGGCCGAAAGAGTGATCACCAGGCATCCGGTTCAGTGTTTAGGTCCTCATTCCGGAGGCGAAGGGAGTCGGCCCGCGCCTGCCCTAACCAGCGTTCATGATCCGGCATGCCTAAACCGGAGCGGTTGGTGTTAACGACGGTTGAAAAGTGGGCCGGTTTTGGTGGTTGAAAATGTGGCCACTTGGTTGGTTGGATTTTAGCTTGTTGG
>JAISMT010000061.1 GCA_031276585.1 Bifidobacteriaceae bacterium | reverse complement strand
GAACCGTATGAATCACCGTGAGGCTAATGGAAGAGAATTGGATTGGGAATGGTTGGACCGTGATCTTTTAGACTGCGATGGGTGGGACCGCGACCCGGAAGCTGGCGGTGTAACCGCTGAATACGCCATCGCAATTCTGACTGCGGCAGGTTTCGCATGGCTGCTACTAGCTATTTTGCAGTCAGACGCCGTGCGGGGCTGGCTCTTGGCGATAGTTGAGAGAGCTTTGAACTGATGTTGGCGCCTCCCGCAGGGGGCGGTGTGCAGAATCCCAAGCCTGGAGCTATGGAGTCTGAACCAGAAGTCACGGATTCTGAACAAGGTTCGGTAACCGTGGAGCTGGCTATGATGCTTCCGGCGGTGGCGGCGTTAGCGGCTTTGATTATCGGTTTGGGTTCTGCTGCCGTCCAACAACTGCAGCTGCATGATGCCGCCCGGGCTGGTGCCAGAGCGGCGGCTTTGGGGCAAAGTGACTCCGAGATTGGTGCCACAGCCGGGGCGGCTGCTGGGCGTGCTGTAACCGTAGATGTAGAACGCAACGCAGGGTTAGTCACGGTGCGTTGCCGGGGAACAGTCTGGTTGCCGTTGTTGGGTGGTCGGAATGGCGAGGCTGATGCCGTGGCCGCGTGCGAGCCTGCCCGTGGTTGCGGTTAGCGGTGGGGCGGGCCCAAAAAACCGGTTTTGGGCCCGCCCTACCACCACCAGAAGCCAGGACAGTCCTGAGTCCGAGCGCGGATCCGGCACCGTATTGGCATTGGCGCTGGTGGCAGTCTTAACCTCCGCGATTATGGCCGTAGCGGCACTGGCTGGTTCAGCTCGGGCGCAACTCCAGGCGGCGGCCGCAGCCGATTTGGCAGCGGTGGCTGGAGCCCAAGCGTTGATTGATGGACTTGATCTGACAGCGGCGTGTACCGAAGCCAGGCGGGTAGCTGTTGCTAACAGAGCTCAAGTGGACCGTTGTAGGGCTGTTGTGCCAGGCCGGATTGAAGTGGTCTGTTTTGTCCCCGTTACGGTGCCTTGGATGGGGCCCCAACAGGCATCGGCCAGGGCAGTGGCTGGGCCGCCTTAACCACACCGCAGTTGGAATGAAACTAAAAGGATCTTGGTTCGTCCCGTTGGGTAAGGGGAGACCTGTGGTACTCCAAAAATCTTTACAAACCGGCCTCCAGCTTGACCTTTGATGGCTCTTGGGTGGACCCTCATGGCATGCATTCACCGATTCGTGCCGCAGCTTGCCCTTTGGCGGCAGCACCACGCCGAATGCGTTGTTTGCCTTAATCGGTTGTCATAACTGCTTCAGTCACTGTGTAGGGCTTCCGCGCCTCGCGGCTGGCAGGGAATAACCATCATCAGTAATCCCATCTCAGTCATCACCAACAACGGAGGTATCTCATGGCCAACATCAATCTGCGCCGCTTTGGCCTAGCGGCAAGTTCATTAGCTCTTATTCTGGGCCTTGGGGCCTGTGGAAACGACTCTGATGGGGGTGGGTCTGAACCCAGCAAGAGCGCCAAGGAGACCAAGTCTGAGGAAGCGGGCGAGGGGACTTTCCGTACCCTGGAAGAAATTCAATCTTCCGGATCCATCAAGATTGGGGTGTTTTACGACAAGGCCCCGTTTGGTTCGCAGGACTCTTCCGGGAAGTTTGTTGGTTACGACGTGGTTTACGGCGAACGGATTGCCGAAGATCTGGGGGTAGAACCGGAATGGGTGCCGGTTGAAGCTGCCAGCCGGGTAGCCTTCCTGGAATCCGGGAAGGTTGACCTGATCCTGGCGAACTTCACGGTAACTGACGAAAGGGCGGAGAAGGTCGATTTTGTGAATCCGTACCTGAAGGTCTCACTGGGGGTAGCTAGCCCCAAAAACGCTGAAGTCACCGACGTGGCGCAGTTGAACGGCAAAGACGTGATTGTGGTGAAGGGCACTACGGCCGAGACCTATCTGGAAGCCAACAATCCGGAAGTCAAACTAGTGAAGTTTGAACAGTACACGGAAGCCACCTCTGCGCTGTTGGACGGACGTGGTGCTGCTTGGGTCACTGATAACACTGAGGCATTGGCTTGGACTCTGCAAAACTCCGATTTTGTCACCGGAATCACCAGCTTGGGCCCAGCAGACACCATTGCCGGAGCTGTTACCAAAGGAAACGATTCCCTCAAAGACTGGCTCAATGACCACCTAGTGAAGTTGGGCGAAGAGGACTTCTTCCACAAGGACTATGAAGAGACCCTCAAACCGGTATACGGTGACGCCGTATCACCTGATGAGTTGGTGATTGAGGGAGGGAAGCTCTAAACCCTGATGAGCCTTGAGCTGCTGGGCGAATACCTGCCCCTCTTCGCTCGGGCCGCCAGGCTCACCCTGTGGGTGGGCCTGGCGGGCGTGGTCCTTTCAACGGTGGTGGGATTGGTGTGTGCCGTAGTACGGCATTTCCGGGTTCCATTCGCCCGGCAGCTCGTAGGGTTTTACATTGAGGTTTCAAGAAATACCCCTTTGGTGGTGCAACTATTTTTTCTATATTTCGGGTTACCTAAAATTGGAGTAGTTTTATCTTCTACCACTTGTGCCATAGTGGGTTTGACGTTCCTGGGGGGCGCCTATATGGCCGAGGCCTTCCGGTCTGGTTTGGAAGCAGTAGATTCAGCGCAGACCCGCTCAGCATTAGCACTGGGAATGACCCGGCGGGCAGCGTTGGTATACATTGTGTTACCGCAGGGGTTAGCGCAAGCTTTACCGGCTTTCACGGCTAACGTCATATTTCTGATCAAAGAAACTTCTGTGGTATCT
>JAISMT010000024.1 GCA_031276585.1 Bifidobacteriaceae bacterium | reverse complement strand
GCGGATCGCTTCCACCTGTTCAGCCACAATGGAACCAGCGGTCCATTCAGGCCGCAGCTGGGCCTCCAAATAAAGAAAATTTTCGAGTAAGCGTTGGCCCAGAGGGGTGTGGCGTACCTCAGGGTGCCATTGCACCCCGTAAAGGCGCCGATGGCGGTCTTGAAACGCCGCTACGGGAGCTCCCGGAGTCGAAGCCAACACCTCAAAACCTTCCGGGGCTTCGGTAACGGCCACTCCGTGGCTCATCCACACAGTTTGAGCCGTGGGGCTAGAGTCCAAAAGGCCGGGCAGTGGCTGGACCTCAGACTGGGTGGAACCGTATTCGCCTAGAAAGGCCTGGTCAACGGTGGCGCCCAGCACATGAGCCATGGCTTGAAAGCCATAGCAGATCCCCAAAATGGGTACTCCAGAATCCAATAGTTTGGGGTCAAGTTGGGGTGCTCCGTCCTCAAAAACAGAGGCCGGGCCGCCGGACAAAATGATGGCTCCCGGGTCACGTTCCAGGATGCGTTCCGCTGTCCAAGTGTGCGGCACGATCTCGGAATACACGTGGGCTTCACGCACCCGCCGGGCTATCAACTGGGCATATTGGGCGCCAAAGTCAACCACCAATACTGGCTTATGATTCGGTAAGGGACTAGTCACTAAAGGTAATGCTCCTCACAATAAAACGACCGGTAAGGTCGTTGGTCCTAGGTACAATAGTCGGGACGAGCTGCCCACACTGGGCAAAGTAGCTCCCTTCGTTGACGAAAGGTGAAAACGCGTGGCACGTTCGGTTTATCTAGCATCCGCAGACCGGGATGCGGTCAAGTCTATTGTGGCAGTGGGTCTAATTGAAGAACTAAAACGTTCCTACGAGCGAGTGGGCGTGTTTAGGCCCGTACTACGCCACGGTGACGGCCGGGATCACGTGTTGGATCTGTTGAAAACCCGGGACACTATTGAAGTAGACCGTTCTGCCCGGATAGGTACCACCTACCAGCATTTTCACCAGAATCCGGCGGCCGCTATGGAGCTGGTGTTGAACCGTTACCTGGCATTCAAAGAGCTGTGTGATTGCGTAGTGGTGGTGGGCTCGGACCACACCAATGTGCCAGGCGGTGAGGAACTTACGCTCAACGCTCAGATCGCAGCTAACCTGCAAACCCCGGTCATTCTGGTAGTTCCTACCACGGTTTGGACCCCCGAACAGGTGGTGGCGGCGGCCGAGCTAGCTACTACCACTATTGAAGCCCACCATGCCCAAGTGATTGGTGTGGTGGCTAACCGTTGCCCCCCGGACCAGATCACAGCCTTACGAGCCCAGTTGGACCGCTTGGACCTGCCAACTGCCGCTATTGAAGATTCGCGGGTGGCGTTGGCTCCTACCCTAGGAGCCGTAATGGATGCGGTGGGCGGCCACTTGGCCAGTGGAGATCCGGAACGTTTGGGTTTAGAAGTTTTAGACATGTCTATTGCCGCCCAAGAGGTGGAACATGTGCTGGCCCATCTAGCACCCCGTTCGGTGGTGTTTTTCCCGGGAGACCGGGTAGGCGTGTTGTTGGGTCTAGCCGCTACCCAAAGTGGTGGCGCCTTCCCCGAATTGGCGGGTCTAATCCTGGGCAGCGGTTACGTTCCAGACCCCGCTGTAATGGAGTTAGCACGTTCTTTAGCGGGTGATTTACCTATCATTACCACTCCTAAAGACACTTTCTCAGCGGCAGCGGCCTCTACGTTGGTCAGAGGGCAGTTGGATCTCAGCTCCCAAGACAAGGTGGAGGCGGCGTTGGCGGCTTTCGAGGACGGGGTGGATGCCCGCCGTTTCCAAGAAGCCATGGAGTCTTTTGCGCCCCGCGCTGTCACACCGTTGGCCTTTCAACAATCCCTGGCTAAAAGAGCCCGAACTGACCTGAAAAACATTGTGCTCCCTGAAGGTTCCGATGACCGGGTGTTACGGGCAGCGGCCCGAGTGGTGGAGATGGGGGCCGCTCAAGTCACTGTGTTAGGGCAACGGGATGCGGTGCTGTCCCGGGCTCGAGAGTTAGGGATTGATCTGCGGGGCGCCAATGTAGTGGACCCCACGCACGGTGATCTAGCCGAGCACTTCGCAGACCTCTACACCGAGTTACGTGCCCACAAAGGCATGACCAAGGAGAAGGCTTTAGAGGTAATTAGGGGTTCCGATACCTACTTCGCCACCATGATGGTGCACACCGGTATGGCGGACGGCATGGTTTCCGGGGCCATCCACACCACTGCAGACACCATTCGCCCGGCTTTCGAGATCATCAAAACTAGACCCGGCACTGAGGTGGTTTCTTCAGTTTTTTTGATGGCGTTAGCGGACCGGGTTATGGTCTTCGGTGATTGCGCTGTAAACCCCAACCCCACTCCGGCCCAACTAGCCGGGATTGCGGTTGACTCCGCTGCCACCGCCGCTGCTTTCGGAGTGGAACCTCGCGTAGCCATGTTGTCTTATTCCACCGGCAGTTCCGGCGCCGGTCCCGACGTAGAGGCGGTCCAGGAAGCTACCGCTTTGGCTAAAGAGCTAGCGCCCGGCCTACCGTTAGACGGCCCCCTGCAGTACGACGCCGCTTTGATACCTTCCGTAGGTAGCGCCAAGTTACCGGGCTCCCCAGTAGCGGGACGCGCCACCGTACTGATCTTCCCGGACCTCAACACCGGCAACGTGGCTTACAAGGCAGTACAACGCTCCGCTGGAGCGGTCGCCATCGGCCCTGTACTCCAAGGCTTGCGCAAACCGGTAAATGACCTTTCCCGGGGAGCCCTGGTAGAAGACATCGTGAACACCATCATCATTACCGCCTGTCAGGCGCAGTAACCTAAACCAAGGAGACCAACCCG
>JAISMT010000214.1 GCA_031276585.1 Bifidobacteriaceae bacterium | reverse complement strand
GGGTGCGGTTGGTATGTCGGGGATGGGTGGTGCACCGGGTGTGGTGGAGGCTGTGGGGCTGGGGGTTGTGATTGGTGTGGTTGGTGCGCTGGGGGTGGGTGTGGGTGGTGCGTCAGGTGCGCTGGGGGTGGGTGTGGTTGGTATGTCGGGAGTGGCGGATGTGGAGTGTGTTAAGGGTGTATCGGGATCCACCCCAGCGGTCCTACCAGATCCTAGGCGGGGGCCTATCCCGGAGCCTGCTGCAGGGCCGCACTGGCAACGGTCAGGGCGCCACCGCGGAGCGATAGCAACCAGGACGGCATCGCCCAATAAATTTGCGCCCGGCCCTACGGCGAGCGCATGAGCTGCTAAAACGTGCAAACACTTGACTCGTTCCGGCATGCCACCAGCGGAAATACCTTCAATTTCTGGTGGGCGTCCCAGCTGAGCCCGCCGCTCCAAATAATCTAGATGGGCGCGGCGATAAGCTTGCGCCAAATCTGGGTCTTGAGCGAGTTGCTGGTTCATTTGCACCATAACGCCCCGGGACTCCAGCCGCCCAATCGCTTTAGCGGCTACCGGGTGCGTCAAATAGTAGGTGGTAGGGAAAGGCGTTCCATCCGGAAGGCGGGGTGCGGTGCGGGCCACTAGGGGGGCCCCACAGCGGCATCGGGCTGCAATCTGAACCACACCGCGTGGTTCGCGTCCTAACTGTGTCTTTAACGTGAGTAAGTCTTGGGGTGTGACTTCCGGGCGGGAACGGTCCGCCTGCGGTACCTGCGCTGCTGTCACTTGACCTGCGGTTATGCCACCTGCGGTTACGCCACCTGCTGTCACTTGACCTGCCCCGCTACCGCTGTTGAATTCCAAAGCTTCACGTACCAGGGGTCTTCTTGATCCAGAGTTTCTGGCTGTTGCGGTAACAAGTGAGTGGACGGCGGAGAGGGAACGGCGGCGACCTCAGGTGCGGGGGCATTTTCAGGGTCTGAGACACGGAAAGTTCTATCCCCCGGTAGGGCAAAGCTCAGCCGCTCCCGAGCTTGAGCTTTCACATACGCCGGGTCTTCCCAGCGTTTCAGCTCGGCCTCTAGGTCTTCGTTTTGCCTTTTAGCTTGGTCCACCTGGGACTGCAGCTGCTCTTTGTGTGCTTGCTGCGCCATGTATAGACGCAAGGTTGGAAAAACCAGTGCGAACATGGCTAAGGCAATAGCGGCCAGTAACGCAATTTGGAATCCTACGCGCAGACGTCTTTTTGCGGCCGCCACTTCTTGGCGCTGAGCTGCGTCGAGGGTTTCGGCTTGGGCACGCAACCGGGTGGCGTTAGCTGGGCGGCGTCCGGCCGGGGTATGCCGGTTCGGATGGTTGGGGTGCGTTGCCACCTTCCCATGATGCCGTAAGTAATCCCTCCAGCCGTACGATGACGCGGCCTAACGGTGTTACCTCCCGTTGAAAGGCAGCCGGTGGCGGGCTGCCCAGGTTATCGCTAAAGATGTTGGTCTGTAGAAAAGAGTGCTACGTCCGGTGTTTCCAGACGGGTGGCTCTTCCGGTGGCTGCGTGCCGGGCGGGGACGTACGGGTGCCAGAGCCGCACCGGGTAAGGCAGGTAAAACCGGTAGAGTTTCGGGGTGAACTTGCTGGCCCTAACCTGCCGTGCTCTGGCCGAGGTGGACCCCCATAACCCCAGCCCCAATCAACGCTCCTTAGCTAGCGCCCTTCAAGTGTCGTTAGGCAAAGCCAACCAGCTGGTCAAAGAAGCAGCTGAGGCCGGATATCTGGATCCCGTAACACTGAAGTTAACGCCGGCAGGCAGGCGGTACTTGGATGGTTTTGCAGTGGATAACGCCATCTTATTGGCCGCCGGGTTTGGGTCCCGATTTGTGCCCCTCACCTTCGAAACCCCTAAAGGACTTTTAGCGGTACACGGTGAACCAATGGTGGAACGGCAAATCAAACAACTTCAGGCCGCTGGAATAAAGAAAATCATCTTGGTAGTGGGGTATTTGAAGGAACAGTTTGAATATCTGATAGACCAATTTGGTGTGGAACTAGTGTTCAACCCAGAGTATGCCACTAAAAACAATTTGGCTTCGCTTTACCATGTGCGGGAGCATCTCGGCTCCAGCTACATTCTGGTGGCTGATAACTGGCTCAAAGATAATCCTTTCCACCGCTGGGAGCCAGATAGCTGGCTATCAGGGCTCTACTTTGAAGGCCCCACACCGGAGTGGGCGGTCAAGCTGGGGCCGAGGGGGTTGGTGAAAAAGATACAGATTGGTGGTGCCGACACTTGGGCTTTACTAGGGCCCGCTCACTTTACCCGGGAATTCTCTGAACTCTATGTGCCGCTATTGGAGCAAGCCTATGCTACCCCTGGCACGGAGGACTGGTATTGGGAACACGTGGTAAAAGAACATTTGAGCCAGCTGCCGTTCTATTTGCTACGTCAAGCATCGGACCAGATTTATGAATTCGAGAATTTGGCAGAACTACGTCAGTTTGACCATTCTTATCTGGAGCAGACTAATAACGGGATCATGCGGCGCATCACGGATGCCCTAAAGGTTACCGAGGGTCAAATTGGCGGTATCAGGCCGCTCAA
>JAISMT010000147.1 GCA_031276585.1 Bifidobacteriaceae bacterium | reverse complement strand
TCACCGGAACGTTTCTCTTTACAGCAGCAGTACACGCGTCTGAACCGGTGTTCCAGATTTCATCCGAGTGGATTTGGTTAGCGTACCTAGTTAAGCGAAGTGGTCCCATCCACCGGTGGAGGCGGTTGCCTCCCGCTGCGACCATCCGGCTATACGAACGCTACTACCAGCAGTAGCGCTAGCTTCCAGTTGCTGCACCCGCCCAATGGGATGCCAACCTTCTGGCAACACAGCGACGCCTGGAAAGGTGGCCAACAAGGCGTGATCTTCCCCACCGGTTAGGACCCATTCCAGGGGATCTACTCCGAGACGTGCGGCTAGCGGCGCCCAAATCTCTACCCGTTGCGCTAGAACCGGTGCCGCTGCATCAATCTCCAGCTGCACTCCGCTGGCGCTCGCCAAACGTCCAGCGTCCAGAAGCAAACCATCAGACAAATCCAACATGGCTGTAGCTCCCGCCAAAGCGGCAACTTTCCCCGCTGCCAACGGGGGATCCGGACGTAGGTAACCCTGCACCGCAATCCGTTCTACCGGGTCCTCCGAATCAACTGCGGCGGCCCCAAGCGCCAATAAAGCCGCTAACCCTGCTGCTGAACCGCCTAAACCCCAAAGACCACTCCCCTGATCCCTTAGCGCAGCAGGGATGGTTGGCGTTTTAGAAGTGCCTACCGCCACTGACGCGGCATCGCACAACGCTAAAACATCCCCCACTTGAGCACCGGACCGAGTCACAGGAGTCCGGCCTTCCAAGTCCACTAACACCGTGCCACTAACCGCCAACACCGGCGCGGTAGATAAATCCCCACCCACTACACCCACGCCCCACCGGCCGCAATACTCGGCTAAACCCCGGCCAAAATCCCTGCCCCACGCTCCGCTCAACAATTCACCGGGCCCAGCGAGCGCCACCACCAGTGCGGTGGGTACGGCTCCCATAGCGGCGGCATCGGCCAAATTCTGGGCGGCTACCCGCCAACCCACGTCAAAACCACTGGACCATTCGCGGCGGAAATGCACCCCCTCCACCAGAATGTCCGTGGAAACGGTGACGCGAGAATCGGGGCAAGCTACTACTGCGGAGTCATCGCCGGTACCTAGAAGCGTCGCGTTCCCGACCGGTAGGTCACGGGTCAGCGCCGCAATCAGGGCAGATTCCTCCAAGAAGCGGTCACCTCAACCCGGTAGGCCGGTCCAACGCCAATTGGATCAATTCAGTCACCAAATCACGGTAAGACAAACCAGAGGCTTGCCACATTTGTGGATATTGCGATATGGGTGTGAACCCGGGCATGGTGTTGACCTCGTTGACGGTCAGCTGCGTCAGGGACGGGGCGTCAGGATTGTAGAAAAAGTCGACGCGGGCCAACCCCTCTGCCCCTAAGGCATGGAAAGCGGAAACGGCTAGGGAGCGCACGGCTTGAGTCACTTCCGGGTCCAGATCCGCCGGGCAACGCAGATCGGCACCGCTTTGGTCTAGGTATTTGGCTTCGAAGTCGTAGAACTGATGCTCGCCTCTTACTACGATCTCGGAGGGTAGGGAGGCCCGGGCAGGCGCGCCCGCGGGTGAACCTAGCACGGCGCATTCAATTTCGCGGCCTACGGCGGCCGATTCCACTAACACTCGGGGGTCATGTTGGGCGGCGGTTTCGATAGCTGGGATCAGGTCTTGCGGTTGCTCTACTTTGGAGATACCCAGGGAGGAACCCGCCCGGCAAGGTTTGACGAACAGGGGCCAACCTAAGGCGTGGGCCCGTTCTAACGCGCTGGCTTGGTCTTGGATCCAATCTGCTGGGGTGATCACGGTATACGGAACCACTTGCAACCCGTGGGCTTCCAACAAACATTTGGTGTAGCCCTTGTCCATGCCGAGGGCACTGGCCAACACCCCGGCTCCCACGTAGCGTTGGTCGGTTAACTCCAACAGGCCTTGAACAGTACCGTCTTCTCCAAACGGCCCGTGGAACAGCGGAAACACCACATCCACGGACCCTAAAGAAGTGATCCGTCCGTCACTGTGAACCAAACGCCATTCGGTGGAACCCACGCGGTTGGGCGGGAGCACTTCCGGACCGGAATCCACCACTTTAGGTAGGGTGCTGCCTTGGGGCCGCAGAACGGCCGGGTCTTCCGGGCCTAGCGTCCAGCGGCCGTCTAAAGTCACACCCACCATCAAAGGGGAAAACCGGTCCCGGTCTATCGCTTCGAGGATGCATCCGGCTGTCACACAACTGATGGCATGTTCCCCGGAGCGGCCGCCATACAGCAAAGCCACCCGGGTGCGTCCAGCGCTCGGGGGGGAAACGGATGGTTGATTCATCATCTTCAAGGTTACCGGCGCCCACCCCCGGGCCAGACCTAACTCACGGACCCAATTGACCGCTCGGCCTGACCGAGCTAACCGAGCGGGGTGAACACGTAGACTGGGCACCATGCCACAAGCCCATAAGACCTTCACTGACCTGTCCCCTGCGACCGTGGCGGTGGCGGCGGGCCGACCGGACTGGGAACAGGGAGCCCCGGTAAATCCGCCGGTCACCTTGAGTTCAACTTTTATTTCCCGGGGCACACCGGAACCGGGGGAACCGGCTTATGCCCGTTACGATAACCCCTCCCACCATGCGGTTGAAGAAGTGATTGGACTTTTGGAGGGTGCGCCGGAACCCGCTGTGTTGTTCGCTTCTGGCATGGCCGCGATTGATGCCGCTTTTTCTGTTATCCCGCCCGGCGGGCGCTTGGTGTTGCCGTCCCACTGTTATCACGGCGTTTTGACTTTGGCTCATGATTTGGCCGCACAGGGACGGATTCGTTTGTCTTTGGTGGCCATAGACCAGACCGACGCCGTTATTGCGGCTTTAGGTGGGGGCAGCGGTTCAGCCCCAGCGGCCATGCTTTGGATTGAAACCCCCACTAACCCTCTGTTAGAAGTGGCCGATGCCGCCGCCCTCACTGAGGCCGCCCGTGCGGTGGGTTGCCTGGTAGCGGTAGACAACACGCTGGCTACTCCCTTGGGGCAACGTCCTTTAGATTGGGGAGTGGATTTGAGCGTGCATTCGGCTTCCAAGTTCATGGGTGGCCATTCGGATCTGATATTGGGTGCCGTAGTAACGGCTAATGCCGAGCACCGAACCACTTTGAAGGAGTTCCGCCGGGTTCACGGTGCTACCCCGTCCAGCCTGGATGCATTTTTGCTGTTGCGAGGTCTGCGTACCTTGCCGTTACGGATGGAACGGGTTAACGCCTCGGCTGCTACTTTGGCGCGTCGTTTGGATTCTCACCCGGAAGTCAAGAAGGTGTATTACCCGGGTTTAGATTCCCACCCGGCTGCCGCTTTGGCTCGCAACCAGATGCAAGGCGGTGGCGGCGGGGTAATAGCCATTGAATTGCGGGGCGGTAAGGATGCCGCCGATCAAGTTGCCGCCCACACTCGCTGTTGGGCGCCCGCTACTTCTCTTGGTGGAGTCGAATCCATGTTGGAACGCCGCCGCCGTTGGCCCGGCGAATTCTCGGAAGTCCCCGAAGGTTTGATGCGCCTCTCGGTGGGTATCGAAAACGTAGACGACCTTTGGGAAGACCTAGACCAAGCGTTAAACCGCGCTGCCGGGTAAAGCCAGCTGCCCCCTTGGACGTTAGGCACCCAACACCCGTTCAGCCCGGTAGAACGTGATTTTTAGGGCAAATGAACCTGTCAAAACAATACCGTTTTCGGTATAGTTGTGGCATTTCTACCAGCAGGGGGGCACCAATGGAATCGAAGCAACATAAGCGCAATAGCACTGGGAAGATTCTATTTGCTGGTGGGCCGAGCCTCGCGGTCATTGGCCTATTGGTTGGCTTCACTCCCCTACTCGGTATAGGCGCTATCGCAGGGCTGGTCGGAGCGTTGACTGTCTTGATTGAGCTTTTAGTAAAGGAAACATAACCGTCAGGATTTTCCCAGGATCCAAACAAATCAATGCCCGGAAACAGGGGCAACCCCAAAAGGGAATCTTTTGGAGAAAGTCAGTTTCCACCGCCGCCGGGGGAAACTGATGGGCCCTCTGTTTAGCCGAACAAGCCACCGAGGCCGGTGGGGATTGGTCCTGGCCCGTTTTCGGCGCCCTCAGCGCCACCTAAACCGAAAGCAGAACCAGGCTTATCGGTAGCGGGAGCATTAGTCGTCCCGCCTTCCAAGAAGGCCCGCTCCTCGGCCGCCCGTTTGGCGGGGTTACCGCTGCGTGATTTCTTACCCCGGTGCGGCGGCCCGGACATACGGCCTTTGGACTTCTTGCCGCCGCCTCCCAGTTGCGGCCTACCGCCCCGAGCTACTGAACGCATCATGGTTTTAGCTTGATCAAAACGTTGCAACAACTGGTTGACAGCTTGCACGGTAGTACCGGAACCGCGCGCAATCCGGGCTCGGCGGGAACCGTTGATGATCTTAGGGTTAGCGCGTTCACCCGGGGTCATGGAACGGACTATGGCTTCCACTCGGTCCACCTCCCGCTCATCAAACTGGTCTAACGCTTCCCGCATCTGACCCGCACCAGGCATCATGCCAATCAACTTCTTCATAGACCCCATGCGCCGCACTTGTTGCAGTTGCGCTAAGAAGTCATCCAGCGTGAAGTCAGCACCTTCGCCTTTGATCTTCTTTTCGAGAGCCTTGGTTTGGTCCTCATCAAAGAAGCGTTGGGCCTGCTCAATCAGGGTGAGCATGTCCCCCAAGTCCAGGATGCGGCTAGCCATCCGGTCGGGGTGGAATACCTCGAAATCGTTCAGTTTCTCACCCGTAGAGGCAAACAGGATGGGCACACCGGTAACCGAACGCACCGAAAGCGCCGCCCCACCCCGCGCGTCACCATCTAGTTTGGTGAGCACCACGCCGGTGAATCCCACGCCGTCTTTGAAGGCTTGCGCCGTGGTGACCGCATCTTGACCGATCATCGAATCGATCACAAACAGCACGTCATCGGGCTGTACGGCGTCCCGAATCTGGGCGGCTTGGCGCATCAAACCATCGTCGATACCCAAACGCCCAGCGGTGTCTACTACCACCGTGTCGTAAAACTTGGTTTGGGCTTCTGCTAAACCCGCTCGCGCCACCGCTACCGGATCGCCCGTGCCGTCTCCAGGCTCCGGTGCGTAAACCGCTACCCCAGCTTGGTCTCCCACTATCTGGAGTTGTTTAACGGCTCCCGGACGTTGCAAATCGGCTGCTACCAAGAGCGGTGTACGGCCTTGTTCCCGTAACCAACGCCCCAGCTTGCCGGCTAGCGTGGTTTTACCAGAACCCTGCAATCCCGCCAGCAAGATCACGGTAGGCGGATGCTTCGCGAACTGCAGCTCACTAGTTTCACCCCCCAGGATTTGGATCAACTCTTGGTGCACAATCTGCACCACTTGTTGCGCCGGGTTGAGAGCTTTGTTCACTTCCGCTGCTAGAGCCCGTTCCCGGATTTGGCCGGTGAATTGCCGTACCACCGGCACCGCGACGTCCGCATCTAACAGGGCGCGGCGGATTTCACGGATGGTGGCGTCAACGTCTGCTGGGGTCAGGCGGCCTTTACCCCGTAAAGTTTTGAAGGTTGCGGTCAGGCGGTCCGAAAGAGAGTTAAACATAAGGCTTCTAGGCTACCGGGCCGGCCACCATAACCGTTATTGGCTACCGTTCACTGCGTGCAGCCTGTAGCACTTCAGCCACTGAAACCGAGAGCACAGTAGGTTCAGATGCGCTTAGTTCCGCAAAGAGTTGTTTACCGGCGGGTAGGGAATGGCGGGCGGCGCGGACCAGACGCCCAATCAAAGCGGCCCGGTTTTTAGTCCATGCTTTAGGCCCGGCGGCGCGAGCATCGGCTTCGGTCAGGGCAGCTAGGCCGTCCAGCAAATCGGCCCGCCCCGCTACAGCT
>JAISMT010000128.1 GCA_031276585.1 Bifidobacteriaceae bacterium | reverse complement strand
CTTGCCATGTAGGTAACCACTCTCAAGGTTGACCGATTGGCGGACCCGCTCGCCAGCAAACTCGGCTAGCGATCCAAGGTGGGTGGCGCCATCACTGCGTTTTTCCGTTAACCAGACTTCGTCTCGATTCAGGTGTTGCAACAAGCTCGTGTCATGCGAGGTGAAAAGCAATTGAGCGCCGCGAGGATTAGTGTCCTGACGTTTGAAAATCCCGATAAGCGCGGCGGAGAGCGTGGGATGGAGGCTCGCATCCAACTCATCAAACACCACCAACGAACCAGTCCTAAGGGCCTGTAGCAATGGCCCGATGAGCTGGAACCAAGTCTGGGTGCCCTGCGATTCGTCTTCAAAATCTAAGGGTACGGATGCCCCCGGCAGTTTATGGAGAAGACGCAGCCTACGTAGTATCCGCTTCTCTGATGAGTTAGACGGCAAGACCTCTTCCTCATCCACGCGGACATCTTCTATTCCGAGGTCGGCCAGCCGTAGCAAAGCAAGCGCTTCCGCACGGTCGTTGGTACGTGTGATGTCTTCATTAGGGGCACCATCGAACAAGTTTGGCTGGCTGGGTTCCTCGAACCAGCGCATGGTCTGCGTCATCGAAAATGTAGAGCGAGATAGCCGTCCATAGGGGCTCCGGTGACGTCCTAAGGTCGCGGTGTTGAGAATCTGAACCTGCCTCAGTTGTTGAGCAAACAGTGATACCAGTGGTTCATCAAAGCGGGGTGCTACAGACATAACAAGCGTTTTGGGGGTGAGTAAGTCGCGGGTGCCGGATAGTTTTCCCAGTCCACGCTGCAAATTCAGCACGTCGCCGTCCCGTTCAAAGATTTTGCGTCTAATCTTCTTCGGGTAGTGAAAGAGGCTCTCACGCAAGATCCGCTCACCGTTAATTTCAAGGTTGTACTCAAAGCGGACCCCTTCCACAGTCATTTCTAGAGTGAAAGCTGAAGGCTGTGTTGGTCCGTTGCCAAAGGCGAACGGGTAGTAAGGGATTTCTTCGTCCCAGTACCGCAGTGACATGGTTACTGCGGCTTGAAGCCAGGCCAATACCGCCACCACGTTGGACTTGCCAGATGCGTTTGGGCCATAGACCCCAGCGACCTTGAGGAGGCTCTCGTTAAGCAACTCGACTGGCACCGCTTCGGAACGGTCCTTATCAACAGCCACCATCGACAATTCGGTTTCAGAAGCAATTGATCGGAAATTGTCTGCCTCGAACCGAATAAGCATGTCGCCATGGTACACGGCTAGCCAGTAGAGCCGGCAATGATTTCGTCAAAATTCTACGAAGTTATGCCTACTTACGCACTTGTGGTGCTGATTGATGCGGATAGGAGTACAGCAGGTCGAGGCACGCCACGTTTCCGTTACGAAAGTGGCCCCCTATTTACGATGCCGCCTACCCCGCCCAAAGGGGCCACAATCTTGAGTAGCGGTCGTTTTTGACGCTTGTTCAATGCTGTAGCTGACGACGCACGGCACCAATGGTTGCTTGATTGCTTCCGGTAATGACGAGTAGTAGTCACCGGATCTGGCAGCACCTTGAACTAGCGGGGATTGCATGCCGTAAGACGCGGGCTAGAGGTAAGACGATTTGTGAAGGTGGGTGATTGCGGTGACGGCTACTACTACTGCGGTGTCAACCAAGGGGCAGGTAGTTATTCCAGCAAGTGCTCGTAAAGCGCTGGGTTTAAAGCCCGGAGATGTCCTCACAGTCGATGTGCGTCTGGCTGAAAGGGAGTTAATCTTGCGGCGGCGCGAGACCTTAGAAGAGGTATCGGCCCGGGTTTCAGTCTTAATTCGACCAGGTACACCGCCTCTGATTGATACCTCGGAGTTATATCAACGCCGGGCGCCCCGCCTATGAAGCGAGTGGCCTAGGACACTAACGTGTGTCTGCGCGCTAGCCTGATCGAACCTGAGGTTTCATATCAGTCTCAGGCTGCCCGTGCCGTTTTGGCAGACCAGGGCACTCGTTGTGTACTCGATTCGGTGGTTATTGACGAGTTCGTGTACGCCTTGGAGGCACATTATGGTTTGCCGCGATCCGCCGTTGTTGAATTGTTGTCAGCATTGGTGAGTTCACCCAACGTGGAGTGTGACCGCCAAGCAATTACACAGGCAGCCGCTCACTATTTGGAGCATCCTAAACTCTCGTTCGCCGACTGTTATATAGCGGAGCGGGCTCGGGCAGCCGGGGCGGAAACTCTGTGGACCTTTGACCGTAAGCTGGTCAGTCAACACGAACTCGCCCAGATCCCACCATCAGCCAAGCTTGTCTGATCCTTGTCTTTTTTAAACGCGAGCAGATTTAGTGTCTCTTTCTTGACGGGCGGCATCGGCCACCGTTCTTACTGTGTAATCCCAGGTAAAACCGGCTGCGAGTTTACAAACGTCCGGTAGGCGGCATTCAGTTGTTTGTTAAAGCAGGTGAGTCCAACAATGGTGGCTAGGAGCGTGGCTAGTAATCACGCTCCGGCCGTGTTGACGTGGTCAGCCCAAGGTGCTGGCCTAAGGAAACGCGGAAAACAAACGTTGCTTGGTCCAGGAATCCGGAGTCTTCACTGGATTCCTGGACCACTAAAACCTGGCCGAAGGACACACCATGAGTACACCGAGACAGATTGATGCTCGCGGGGCCCGGTTCGGTGCTGCTGTCACTGCCGTAGTGGTGGCTGTGGGTTTGGGTTTAGGGCCACATTGGGGCTGGGGAGTGGTCGCTTTCCAGGCAGTGATCTTCGGGTTAGGTGCGGTAGTTGGTCCGCATGCCCAGCCTTACGGCCTGCTGTTTCGGCGGTTGATTGCTGGACACTTGAGCGGGGCTCCCCGGCTGGAAGATGCCCGGCCGCCCCGGTTTGCCCAGGGCGTGGGGTTGGTGTTTGTGCTTACGGCCCTGGTTGGGGTGGCGATAGATAGTGAACTGCTGTTTTATATTGCTGCTGCCGGTGCCTTATTCGCCTCACTGTTGAATGCGATCTTCGACTTTTGTTTGGGTTGTGAACTCTATTTGCTGGGCATCCGGCTGATTAACCTGGTTCGCCGCCGGTCCGGTAAAACCGTTGAAGGTCCAGAACTGGTCCAGGCCGCAGACCTGGAACCTGCCGTATTCACGCCGGAATCACGATGACGGGCCTCTGGGTCGCTCTCGGTGTTGCCTTAGGGGCGGCCGTATTAGGGTTGGTGCGTCGCGTGACTGACGGAAAAGCCCGCCCCGCCCGCCCCGTTAAAGCCTCGGTACCGTTCTCGCCGAGTTTCGTGAAAACTGAACCGGATGCAGCAGTCACGTTGGTCCAGTTTTCTTCACCGCAATGCGCTCCCTGCCGAGCCACCCACCGAATTTTGGCGGCGGCCGCTGACCTGCATAGCGGCATCAGCCATCTGGAGATTGACGTGGCTGAAAGATTGGATCTGGCCCGGCAGTACGGCATCGGGCGTACCCCCACCACGCTGGTACTTGACTCAAATGGCCACGAAAAATACCGGTTCACCGGCCCACCCCGGCCTGAGGAACTGACCCGTGTTATTAGTGACCTGGTAGCGCCCGGCGGCGCGGCGTTGACCGAATTTAGGACTTCATAAAAGTTGCAGCCTGCGTAATAGGAAACCGCGTGAAGTTTCGGGTTCCATGCAATCAAGACTGGCGTGTTGGCTCCGTTGACTGTCCCGGCGCTATGACGGTTTGTCCCAATTCGGTGGCGGCCGCTGCTAAGCGGATGTCATAAGTGGCAATTGCGTCAATACCGATTGTTATAGCGGAGGCTAGATGAAGTGCGTCTAAAGAGCGCAGGAATTGTCCGGGTAATAGTCCGGCTTGGAGAAAAAGGGCTGGTGTTAGTTGGTGCAGGGTTACCCGGTCCAATAGAGCAGTGGCTGTTTTCTGATCGAAGGCATTGGAACGTTGGGCCGCTCGCCGCAGCTCGGTTTCCAGGAGCCAACTGGAAACTAACGATGGCCGTTCGGCGTTAATAGCTGCGATCAGTGAGGTTGATTCGGGCTCGGCTAGGATCAGTTTCAGTGCGGCTGATGTGTCTAAATACCAGATGCTCATCGGTCTTGGCGTAATTCATCCAGTATGTGTTCTGAAGGTACCTCTGATGGCCGGAGTTCGGACTCGGAGAATAAGGCTGGTCGCCGAGCTGGGCGTGCCCCAGTGGCTTCATCTTGATAAGGCACAATTCGGGCTACCGGCGTGCCTCTTCGGGTGATTGTGAACTCTTGGCCTTGTTCGGTTTGACGCAAGATCTGCCCGCTGTCATTGCGCAGCTCGCGTTGGCTTATGGTGGTCATACCGCCAGCGTAGCATTACTGTAGCGTTTGAGTCGCAAGTCAGGTTATGTGGACCGGACACCCAGCTATAGCTACACCTGTTGGGTGATGTCCCTTTCTTGACGGGCGGCACTGGCCACCGTTCTTACTGCGTATAACCGGCCTGATTCGCGGCCGCTCCGGTAAAGCCGTTGCGGGGCCAGAGCCGGTACGGGCCGCAGGTCTGGAACCTGCCGTATTTACGCCGGAATCACGATGACGGGCTTCTGGGTCGCTCTCGGTGTTGCCTTGGGAGCGCGAGCTGCAGCATCGTAAACGCTTCAAAAGTCAGAAGCAGAAGCGATACAGCGGCGTATCGTGGAAATGGTTCTAGTAGTTGCTGGCGATTGAGTTAATCTTTCTATTTCAAAGGTAGCGTTTCCAGCGGTTGTGCGAGATTTGCGTATGATGCAAAAGGCCATTCCGTTTTTGACTTCTAAAATATCGACATCGCCTTTTTTGTTGACCCAGGGTAAGTTAACGTCTATGGTTTGCTTGCCAAAGAAAGTCAATACTAATCTATAAACAGATGGGTCGGTAATCTCCTCCGTGTTACAGCTATCAAGGAATGATTGAACTTCCGATAGGTTCTTGGTTATTACTGCATCTGAATAGCCAAATTGGGCAGAAAGAACTGATGTGGCTGTGTCGATAACTTGGTCGGGTGAGTTTGCCTTCAATAAGACCGTACCGTTGGTTTGAATACTTTTAACCTTCCTAGCACCAGCATCTTCTAGGATTGACAATAGCGAATGCCTATCTGGCGATCCTGGATGCCCCAAATTCATGTTCCGGAAAAAAATAATTGAAATATTCAAAGATCACTCACTTTCGCTTCGGTGGCTATCCTAGCCTTAGCGGTAGCCGTATCCGATACCACATTGTCCCCAGTGCGGTCTTTGATGTCTGTTGCCAGTCATGACAGTCTTGGTTCTTGGCCGCTGCCGCTGCTGGGTGTGGTTACGGGTGGCCCCAACGTTGGCGTTGGCTGCGGCATTCGGGAGACCTTTCCGGTTCAGGTGTTCGGTGAAAGCCTGACATCTGAACATCCGAAAATTACCTGGAGCACCTACAAACCCCCGGGGAATCCGGGGCGTGTAACTATTTGACCTCGGAACGTATTTGGTGCGTTTCTAGGTCGATTGTGTACAGGGGGTGTTG
>JAISMT010000122.1 GCA_031276585.1 Bifidobacteriaceae bacterium | reverse complement strand
TTAGCCCAGGGCAGCGCCGCCCGAACACCCTTATTTGGATTCCTTAATATGCACTTGAACCAAGTATGAGCTATGTACTTTTGTTCCTTTTCCGGCCAATCGCTTGGTTGGGATACTTGAGTCAATACCACAGCCAAAGATCCCAGTTCAAAGTTGGCTCCCTGGTGAGCCGGGTAGTTTAAGCGAGATTGACCTTTATTCAAAAGAGAGCGCAGAAGTACATTTCTTCGGGGATGAGCAGCGATTGCGGCTGGGGTGACGTAGGCCCAATCGGAATCGAACCATAGGTGAGGTAACAGGACAGCCTCGGCCTTCTTTAGGCTTAGGCTTGCAACCCATTCCGCTACCAAATGTTCTAAAACAGTGCGGTGAATAAAACGACGAGTCTGGTTCCCCTCATCATCAGTGAACGCTACCGGGGCAACGTTATCGACCGCCCGTAAGTCCTTCTTTACCGGTTTAGTGACAATGGTGTCCTGCCAACGGCCCAAACCACTAACCGGGTCCACCTGACCCGCGACCTGAGCGGCCCATTTCAGCAGTTGCTTCATACAGCCTTCAATGTTTTGTTGGCTTATGTCACGTTGCCGCCAGGGCTCCACCAACAGCCGCCGCACCACCCTGTCGTAGATATCTCGTCGGCTGGCGGGTAAATCACCCTCCGATTGACCGATTAAACAAATAAAAGCCAACAACAAAGGCACTGTTACCATTTGGCGCAAATCTGGCCGTTGCTCCACTTGAGCCAGTAATGCCTCGGCCTGAGCGGCATCAGGCTCAAACCAACGCCTAACAAACGCCTGCATGTCAACTGGCCATTCCAAGGGCTGTAAATCAACCGTCCGGAGGTCATCAAACAGGTCTTCCCGCCTGTTTTCTCTCCAAGCACCCTCACGACTGGTTATGACCACCCGCCAATCTGGCGCTAACCTCAACAGCGATCCAGCGTAATTTTCTCGATAATTGACGGTGGCTTCATCGAAAGAATCGACAATAGCTAAGACTTTTAGATCACATTCTTTAAAAAGTCGCAACACCAGATCCGTAGCCGTTGCATTTATTGTGGTGAGATTGAGCCTGGCATCGAAGGAAGCCTCCGCCAGCCGCTGTTTGACCGGTCCAGGCTCACACCTCGCCCAAGTGGCGAAAGTGGTCCAGAGGGGAATTTCCACCTCGCGTAAAGAAACATCTGCTTCCAGACGGTCCAAAGCTTCCTGAGCAGCTTTACGGGCGTATCGTTTGGACAACCAAGTTTTACCCGCACCAGGACCTCCCCTAACCACCAGTGCCTTGACGCCTTCTAAGGCTTCATCCTCAGTGAGTATGCGCGTTTCCTCCCTTTCCATACGGGTGTCTTTCTCTATCGCCCTTAGGTTCCGTTCCAAGACAGAAGCACTGTGTCCTTTGAGCCAAGACGGGGTCTCATCCCAATCCCGCAACCGCACCCTCAGATAGGTCCGTACAGCGAGGTTTACAGCAGGGCTATCCAAGTCAGGTGGTTGGCCCTGTTCTGCTAGCTGACGTAGGTTTTCCAGTAACGTTCCAACCTCGGCGGCAATCTGGAGAATAGCCGCCCTATAGGTCGTTTCCTGGCCCAACAACCCTTTAGCTATGGTGCTGCAAACCGTATCTATAGCGCGGCTAGCCACCGTACTAAAACCCTGATCCTTATCCCAATCTGGGTACTTTTCCCGAGCTGCTTCTTTATATAGCTCCGCTATCTGCTCCGAATCCAACCGTTCTGCAAAGCTAAGGCCACTTGCATCAACCGGCAACTGCATAACCTCTTTAGCGGTGGCCATGCCGGCTGCGAAATCGCTTTCCGAAATGTTCTCGGTGTCAACCCAGGCTTCTAATTCGGAAACCATATCGGCCTGAGTACGACGTTCTTTTACCTTGTCGATGCACTTGGTGACCAGCAAATCACCCGCTGGTTTGAGCAGAGCAGCGGCTTCTTTAGTCAGACCCAACTCCACCAGAGAATGTTGTGCCACCAAGGAAACACTTTGCTGCAACATGGAGGATAGAGCTGGGGCCCATTGGTTCATAGCCCAAGCTTAGGGCTGGGAGCCCTATTGCAAGACCTGGGTATCGAGCAGATCATTACGCTGTGGTGCGATGGTTTCTCCGGTGAGTGTCCGTTTGCCTGCTCCGGTCGCAGAGTCATTACTCACATTAACTCCGCTCAAGAAGAAGCACACTCCGCTTGGCTCAAGCAACAAACCCTGAACACCCTGAAACAACGGAACAATGCTGCCTCTCTGTTCGTGACCACTGAAGCATTGACGCTTAGTCTGGTGAGCATGACGAATGAGGTTCTGCGGCGCCAGATTGAAGCTCTACCGTTCAGCGAGCGGCTTGAACTGGTAGAACGCATTGAAAACACTTTAACCGCCGACGCCGATTGAGATCGGCTGACACCCCAACAGTTCCGGGCTTTGTCGGACGAGCGCGAACAAGCCATCAGGGACGCCCCAGAAGGAAACCTCGACGCAGTGGAAGCCATCGCACAGCTTGAAGCAGAATTTGCGTGAGTCGGATTGCGGTTTTCCGTCCATTGATGTCACTTGCGGGATTTTGTGGCCAACTGCGCAGCCGCACTACTACACTGTAGTACATGGTATCTCCAGTGAATGTCCGTTTACCTGCTCCAGTTGCAGAGTCATTACTCGCGTTCACGCAACGCAATGATGTATCCAAGTCGGCTGTTATCAGCACTGCACTAAGCGAATGGCTGCGACTACAAGGACACCCCCAAGTACATTTCGTTGAACCTATACCTGGCGAAAGACGAGCCGCTTTAACCAATGGTCCAGAAATATGGTCCGTCGCTGAAGCCTGGTTACAGCTACCTAAAGACCAGCGAACCATAACCTCAGTTAGCGAATCGACCGGTCTACGCTCTGACCAAGTTGAGGCCGCCTTGGCCTATTGGGCAGACAACCGCGAAGAAGTTGACGGTTTGATCACACGCATTCACGCCGCTCAAGAAGAAGCACACTCCGCTTGGCTCAGGCGGCAAGCCCTGAACACCCTCGAATGAACCAAACTCCGCAACTCCGCCTGCTGCTGGACGAACACTACCCCGCAACTCTCGCTCAATCTCTGCGTGAAGCCGGAATTGACACAGTTTCAATAGTTGAGGAACGGCCGGATCTCCTAGGCGCAACTGATTCGATTGTCTTGTTGGCTGCTACTGCCGAAGGAAGGGCTGTAGTCACAGAAGATGTTTCCACTTTTTCAGTTGCAATAACGCAAGTACCGGGTCATTCCGGGGTGCTCTATTGCCGTTCAAAAGTGTTCCGCCGTACGCCCCCCGGCCTAATGAAACTGAAACGTGCACTCATTGTGTTAGCTTCCTACCCGCCAGCTGGACTAGGCGTTGAACCTTTAGTTTGGTGGCTCGCCAGCCCGGATACTTAGAAACGCTGCGGCGACGGCATTTTGGCAGACTGCGTCCACCCACTGCCCCAAATCCAGGATCAGCCCCAGGGTACGACTATACGGTCGGTTGCATCGACAGAAGGTGCGCACTACCGGCCGATATGGGCTCTGCGGGCACCAAAGCGTTCATCGACCCGATAGGACAGCGGACTGTCTTCAATGCGTCCGATAATCACATCTACATCATCCAAGAACCTCACCGCAGCGTCCGGCTCCACCTCGGTACGTAGCCACGCGCCTACACGGTCTAGTTCATCAAAGAAGCCGCGCCGAAACTCCGCGCGCCCGCTCATTCGTATTTAGCCCGTAATGTGGCGATAGCGGCATGCGCATCCAAGTTACCCGCAGGATCCTCATCCATCGCCCGGCTGCGCTCATCCAACAAATTACGGAACTCAGACACGCTAAGCCGTTCCAAAGCTTCGTCCGGCGGTTCAGGCAGACTCAACCTGGATAGGCTTGGAGCCTGTCTGGAAACGTTGGAAGGAGGTGCGTCATGTTGGCTGACAAGATCCGCGAGTTGATCTCTGCTGGAGAAGGTCTGACGGTCGAGTTTAAGAGCATCGCCTCGGGGAAGCTTGGCAATTCGGTGTTCGAAACGGTCTCGGCGTTCTCCAACCGTTACGGTGGCCACGTTCTCATGGGGGTAGCCGACGACGGCGCTGTGGCCGGCATCAACCCCCGACATGTTGAAGGTTTGAAACGGAACTTCGCTAACGTGCTCTCGAACCCCGAGTTGGTGTTCCCGGCGCTGTACTTGGAGCCGGAAACGGTTGACCTGGACGGCAAACTCGTTCTGGCTGTCTATGTCCCGTCGCACTCGCTGCCGGTGCAGTACAAAGGCCGCACCTATGACCGGGCCGAGGACGGCGATGTGGACATCTCCCGCAAGCCCCATCTACTCAACGCATTGTTCCAGCGTAAGTCGTTGCAATTCACCGAACGTAGGCTGTGTCCAACGATCACCGCTGCCGACTTGAAACTGGATGAGTTGATGCCGCGGGTGCGGCAGCGGGCAGTAAACAAGATTGACGGTCATCCGTGGGGCCAGATGGAGGACAGGGATATTCTGCGGAGCGCCGGACTGGTTGAGACCGACCCGGCGACCGGGAAGGAGTGTTTCAACCTTGCCGCCGTGCTGTTGTTCGGCACCGACCGGGCCATCTTGTTGTCCTGCCCTGGCTACGTGATCGATTGCGTTCTACGCCGTGAGAACCTGGACCGCTACGACGACCGGCTGATGGTGACCTCAAACTTGATTGAGGCGTTTGACCAGATCATGGGCTTCATCGCCAAGCACACGATCAGCCCGTTTTTTGTGGTCGACGGGCAGCGCTCCGATGTACGTGGACACATAGCGTTCGAAGTTGTCTCGAATATTTTGTCGCATCAAGAGTTCGCTAGCACAGTACCCGCCCAGGTCACCATTGAGCGCGAGCGTCTGGTGGCCGAGAACTGGAACCGGCCGCTGCGTCCTGGCCCTATTGACCCAAACAACTTCAAACCCG
>JAISMT010000088.1 GCA_031276585.1 Bifidobacteriaceae bacterium | reverse complement strand
GCTGGTCGAATCTTTTGCGAGGACCCCGAGCAAGGGAAAAACTCGGCGCAAACGTTAAAGTTTCTGCCCCCTAGTGGGGCTAGACCCTAAGCAGTGCCTGCTTGCCGCGTTTCCTCTGGTCAACGCATTACGCTGCCCATGTCAACGCGGTGTACTAAGTGTGGTTAACACCTACGCTCCCAAAACCACGCTATAAGGTCAGGGGTAAAAACTATTTGAAAGGAAATTAAGATGAAAACAGCGGTAGTCACTGGTGCTTCCAGTGGAATTGGGGAAGCCAGCGCCCGGGCCTTAGCGGCAGACGGTTGGCGAGTGGTGTGCGGAGCACGGCGGGTGGAGCGGGTCCAAGCCTTAGCGGAGGAATTGGGCCAAGGTTCTACCGGGGTGTATTTGGATGTTACGGACCAAGCTTCAGTGGATGCGTTGGCGGCCCAAGTGGAGCGGTGTGATCTGCTGGTAAACAACGCCGGAGGCGCCAAGGGGTTGACCAAGATTGCGGTAGCGGACGATGCCGAATGGCAGTGGATGTTTGAAACCAACGTTATGGGGACCCTCCGTATGACACGAGCTTTGCTACCTAAGTTGTTGACGAGCCCGGCCGGCACCGTAATAGTGGTCGTTTCAATTGCCGGACACTACCCCTATCCCGGTGGTGCGGGTTACAACGCGGCTAAGTTTGGCCAGCGGGCGTTTACTAGCGTGTTGCGGCAAGAGCTGGCGGGAACTCCGGTACGAGTAACAGAGATTGACCCGGGCCTGGTAGAAACCGAGTTTTCGGTAGTGCGTTTTGGTGGCGACCAGGCCGCTGCCGATGCCGTCTATGAAGGTATAGAACCGCTGGTAGCTGCGGATATAGCGGAAGCGGTGCGCTGGGTGGCAGACCGCCCAGCTCGGGTCAATATTGACTCGCTAGCTATTTTGGCGCGAGACCAGATTGGTCCCGTCAAGATCAGAAAAAACTGAAGCTCCCACACGCAATCGGAAAAATTGGGGTACCGTCAAGGGCCGGAGCGATCTTTCCGGTGATTATTGATTTGCAAGGAGGGGCCGTGGGCGCGCCAAAAAAGCTGGTGATTGTGGAATCACCCACCAAGGCCAAAACTATTGAACGCTATCTGGGGGCGGAATACCAGGTGGAGGCCTCAGTGGGTCACATTCGTGACCTGCCGCAGCCCTCGGAGCTGCCTTCTGAGATGAAGAAGGGGCCTTACGGACGGTTCGCGGTCAACGTCGAGGAAGGGTTTGACCCTTACTACGTGGTGGAACCGGACAAGAAGAAAAAGGTGACCGAGTTGCGCCGGGCACTCAAAGACGCTTCCGAACTTTACCTAGCGACGGACGAAGACCGCGAAGGCGAGGCCATCGCCTGGCATTTACTGCAGGTATTGAAACCTAAAGTGCCCGTCAAACGGATGGTGTTTCACGAGATCACGCAAGACGCCATCGCCCGTGCGGTAGCCCGCCCCCGGGACGTAGACCTGAACTTGGTGGACGCACAGGAAACCCGCCGTATTTTGGACCGCCTTTACGGATATGAGGTTTCCCCGGTGTTGTGGCACAAAGTGCGGGCGGGCCTTTCCGCCGGCCGGGTGCAGTCCGTGGCTACCCGGCTAGTGGTGGAACGCGAACGGGAGCGTATGGCTTTCACCGCCGCCTCGTATAGCGACATTGTGGGCCAGTTTGCGGCCCAAGGGCAAAGTTTCAACGCCACGTTGGCTACGGTAAACGGCCAGCGGGTGGCCAGCGGTAAAGACTTCGACGATGCCGCGCAGCTCACTGCAAAGGGTCTGGTTTTGCTGGATGCGGCAGCAGCTGCGGCTCTAGCTAAAGCTTTACAAGCCGCTCAATTTGAGGTTTCCGGTCTGACGGAAAAGCCGTATCGGCGGCGCCCCGCAGCTCCTTTTACTACCTCTACGTTGCAACAAGAGGCTTCCCGGAAACTGCGGATGAATTCACGCTCGGCTATGCGAGTAGCGCAACGGCTCTATGAGAACGGCCACATCACTTATATGCGGACCGATTCCACCAACCTTTCCGAGCAGGCCATCACGGCGGCCCGCACTCAAGCCCAGGAACTGTACGGCGCAGATTCAGTGCCGCCAGAACCTCGGCGCTATGCCTCTAAAGCTAAAGGCGCGCAGGAAGCCCACGAGGCAATCCGCCCGTCTGGAGACCGGTTTGCCCGGCCCACTGAACTGAAAGACCAGCTCAGTAGCGAAGAATTGAAGCTTTACCAGCTGATTTGGATGCGCACGGTGGCTAGTCAAATGACAGATGCAACCGGACAGACAGTGTCAGTCACTTTGAGCGGCCAAACCCCGGAAGCTACCACCACCTTTGGTGCTACCGGCACCGTGATAACCCATCGCGGATTTCTAGCGGCCTACGAGGAAGGACGGGACCAATCCCGTTACGAGGATGCTGGCTCCGCCGAGACCCGCCTACCGGCTTTAGTCACCGGACAGGAAGTTGTTACCGAGAACCTAGAACCACGAGATCACCAAACCACCCCGCCACCGCGTTATACGGAAGCTTCCCTGGTAGCGTCCCTGGAGAAACGCGGCATCGGGCGTCCTTCTACCTATGCCGCTACTGTTTCGGTAATTGAAGACCGCGGCTATGTGGAGCGGCGAGGCATGGCGTTGGTGCCTACTTGGTTGGCTTTTGCAGTCACCCGGTTACTGGAGCAAAACTTTGCGGACCTAGTGGACTACGATTTCACGGCCGCCATGGAAAGTGATTTAGACCAGATTGCGGCCGGACAAGCGGAACGTTCTAAATGGTTGCACCAGTTTTACTTTGGGGCCGGGGAGGAGCAAGAAGCAGCTTTCCGCCGGATGGGTTTGAAAGGCCTAGTGGAAAGCCAAGGCGAGATTGACGCCCGCGACATCAACACGGTGGATTTAGGCGAAGGCATTTTTCTGCGTGTGGGACGTTATGGCCCCTACATTGAGGTGCCGCCCGAACCTGGGGCTACCGAAGCCCGCCGGGTCCGGGTACCAGAAAGCTTAGCTCCGGACGAACTAACGCCAGCTAAAGCCCGCGAACTAATGGCCGCCCCCGTAGACGAGGGCCGGGAACTGGGCGTTGACCCAGCTACCGGACATGTGATCTTGGCCCGCAACGGACGTTTTGGACCTTATGTGACCGAGGTGTTGGAAGAAACACTCAGCGAAGGTAAGCCCACTAAAAACACTAAAGGCCCCAAACCGCGCAACGCTTCACTGTTCAAATCGATGTCCCTAGATACGGTGACGCTGGAGCAAGCTCTGAGCTTGCTGTCACTACCGCGAGTGGTAGGGACCAACACCGATGGCACCGAAGTGACCGCTCAAAACGGCCGGTATGGGCCTTACATCAAATGCGGCACCGATTCACGATCTTTGGAAAACGAAGAGCAGCTATTTAGCATTTCCGAGGAACAAGCGCGCGCTATTTTGGCTCAACCCAAGCAAAGGCGGGGAGGCACTGCTAGTGCCGCTCCCCTAAAAGAATTGGGGCCAGACCCGGTTAGCGGTAAGCCAGTGGTGGTCAAAGACGGCCGCTACGGACCCTATGTGACCGATGGCGTAACCAACGCCACCCTCCGCAAAGGGGATGAACCGGATACGGTCACTTTGGAACGTGCCGCAGAACTGTTGGCAGAAAAACGCGAGAAGGGGACCACTAAACGCCCCCGGCGCGCCGCCGCTAAAAAAGCACCGGCTAAGAAAACTGCGGTTAAAAAGACCACCGCTAAGAGCGGTACCACCAAACGCGCCACCCCTAAGAAGCCGGACTAACATTGTTTGACCTGCTGTTTTACCAGCCTTGTATTCCCAACAACACGGGTAACGCCATCCGTTTAGCAGCCGTAACTGGGGTGCGTTTGCATCTGATAGAACCGTTGGGGTTTGAACTGACCGACGCCAAACTACGTCGCAGCGGGCTGGATTATCACGATCTAGCCGACCTACGTCTTCACCCGTCTTTAGACGCCGCTTTAGAAGTCTTAGCGCCGCCCACCCGAGTGTTCGCGTTCACTACCCACGCCTCCACTCGGCACACCGACGTGTCCTGGCAAAAAGGTGACGTGCTGCTCTTTGGCCCCGAACCCCACGGGCTACCTGAGGAAGTCAAAACCCACCCCCGGATCACGCAACAGTTACGTATCCCCATGCTGCCGGCCCGCCGTTCCCTCAACTTAGCTAACGCGGCGGCTATAGCGGTTTATGAAGCTTGGCGTCAACAAGACTTCGCGGCGGCAGCAGCTCCCGACGCTGCGTAGAGGTCGCGTAGAACAAGCCGATCAAGTACGTTCCGTGAAAACCGCAGCTTACTCTTCGCGGTGCCACACATCGTAGGGTTTGACGTTAAGCCAGTCAGGTGATGATGACTCCTCTGAGGCTACAGCGGCTTCTTCTGGTGTGAGTACAGGCGGTGCTTGCGGCCAGGGTTGCGGTGCTGCCCCTGGGGGAATCTGCGAACGTGGAACCCGGTCCGCTATAGAACCCGCCGGCTCTACCGGACGAGGGCGGCGAACGGGTAATGCTCCAACTGAAGTGCCTTCCACGCCCGGTCCGCTAGGTACAAAAGCCACTGGTTTGACCAATGTGTCCGGACGGGTTGAGATCAAATGTTCCGGAGGCTTCTGGGTTTCTTGGTCGGTTCTGGCAGCAGCGGCCGGTGCGGGGACCGGTACCGGCCGTTTAGGTGGAATTGAAGGCGGTATGACCGGGGGGGGTGGCGGAGTTGGGCTAGCTGCCGCCGCTGGGGGAGCCG
>JAISMT010000058.1 GCA_031276585.1 Bifidobacteriaceae bacterium | reverse complement strand
CTCAGCTTTTACTCCTGGACGCGTCGCGATGGCGGATTCCCCCCAGTAGACCGGTGCGTAAACCACCTGTTCCAAGGCGGCGGTGGTGGCCTGGATTACAGCGTCCAATTTCTCTTGGGGATCTTCCAAAGCGCCAATCCCAGCCGTGGTTTGGGCTACTGCAGCATCGGTCCAGTTGGCGGGGTTAGCGCCGGGGCCGTCTGCCGCTAACAGCCAGCTGGTGATCTCGTTCGGAATGGGCGTGGTGGGGTGGTAAATCATCCACGCCACGCCTTGCTTACCGTCACCCACCTCAGACAGCCACTGTTCTAATGGGATCTCTTTGACTTCCAGGGTGACACCTATCTTCGCCAGCGACTCCGCCAACGCCAGAGACGTCTTGCCTACCGCTGGGTAACCAGTGGGATAAGTCAGGGTGGTCTTGAAACCGTCCGGGGTGGCGGATTGAGCCAGCTCGGTTTTCGCTTTTTCGAGGTCGAACTCCAGGGCCGGTAAGCCCGCTACAGCGGTTTCCGCGGCTCCTGAGCCGGCGTAACCAGCTAACTGAACTGGGCTGTCAATACCAGTGGCCGCTTGACCGTGGCCCGCCAAGATGCCGCTAACAATCGCTTCTTTGTCGATGGCGTGGGCAAAGGCCCGGCGCACGTGGATGTCGCCGAAGGGGGCCACCGATTGATCGAACGTCAAACCCTGGTAGGACCGGTCCGAGACGTAAGTGATGTGGGCGTTCGCTGTCTTAGTCCATTGTTCAGCTTGGTCGGTGGGAACGGTCAAAGAGGCGTCGAGGCCGCCATCTTGGAAAGCCAGTAAACGCGTTGCATCGTCGGTGATGAAGTCAACCCGTACCTTCGCGGGGCCAGTGTTCTCACCCCAATAGCCGCTGTACTTCTGGTAGGTGACGTGGCTGGCCGGGTCGAATTCTGTGACCTGATACGGCCCGGTACCCACCAGCAGGTCGGTGGGCGAACCGAAAGCCTCAGCTTTCTCCCAGAAAGCCTGCGGCACCACTAGTAGGCCGCCAGCGGCCGAGACTTGAGCCGCGAAGTCGGAATGGGGGCCGTCCAGTTTGATTGTGATCTCATCCTCAGCGGTTGCCTCTTGACTCACCACTAAACCTTCCGGCCAATACGTGGAAAGCCCCGGAGCCTGGGCCGGATCGCGGGCTATATCAAGAGAGAACAGCACGTCCTCGGCGGTTACAGGGGTGCCGTCGTGGAACTTAACACCATTGCGGAGCTTGAATACCCAAGTGATTTGGTCTTCCGTGGACCAGCTTTCCGCGAGCGCCCCCTCTAGTTCTCCCTCAGCGGTCAAAGCCAATAGACCTTCTTGGGCTAATGCCGCGAGGTGATAGTTGGCGATGCCGGCCTCTTGGAAGACTGAGAGCGTGCCCACCTCGGAGCCGAGTGCCACCCGCAGTTCGCCCTGACCGCTGCTCGTGCTTTCATCACCGCCGCCCTTACCCTTATCGTCTGCGCCACAGCCGGTGAGCACCGCCGCTGAAGCCAGAATCACTGCTAGCGCTGTCAATTTGCGTCTCATGGGCTTGTCCTTCAGTCCGTTAGGTGTTTTTGGGTCGGGGTTCGGGGGTGGTTGATGTCGGGTTCTCGGGGCCGTCAACGTGAGGCCATATTGGCGCGGATGGCCCACCCTAACCCGACCGGCCCGGACGGCCCGACCAACGTAAAGATTCCCACCCGAGGTCCGGTGGCATACGCTAAAAACGACTGGTACTCCATATAACTACTGCGTAGCACCACGAGCAACCGGTTAGGCGCTGACTGCTACCACCGTTACTTCAGGTTCGAGGCCGCGATAATCATCCGGGTTCGAGGTATACAGAGGTAATACGTTGGCTGCCGCAGTAGCAGCGATCATTAAATCGATACGCCTTGGTTTTGGTTTACGTCCGGCTGCTACAACCAGAGTGGCCAAGGCCTCATATCTGCGTGCCGCCCTGAAATCAAAAGGCAACGGGGCATACAACCGCCGAGCTATAGCCAAGACTTGTGCCCGCGCTTCCCGGTCAGCATCGTTCCGGGCTACCGCCACGCCTTCCGCTAATTCCGCCATAGTCAGTGCCGTAACCAGTTGCATATCAGGTAAATCTGACAGGTTATATAAAGCGAGATCAATCAGCACACAAGTATCGATCACGCCTTTGGTGTGATCAGTCAAACCGATCCCCGCTGTCCTCAAATTGTTGGTCTATTTCGGCTCGCATCTGGCGGTGATTAATGCACGCAATCCCCGAAAAGGCCGTTACCGCCTCCGCTGAGGGAACCTCACGGCGGGGTGCTTCGAGCGGAGTGAGCCGGGCAACTGGTTGACCTTTACGGGTGATAGTGAAACATTCACCAGACTCCACTCGGTCCATAATCTGAGCCGACCAGTTCCGCAAATCACGTTGGCTGATAGAAGTACCGGGACCACTCGGCATGGTGACACTCACCAAGTTACTGTAGCACCCGGCGTAGCACTGCCGTCAAACTAACAGGTAAGCCGCTCACTCAGCGTGAGAACACCGAACCAAAACCTTCTCCGCCACGTCTAATCATCAAAGATTCCACATTCAGACAGTGCCACATCAGATCTGATGGATATATGATTCACAGATGAGGACTACCGTTGAGCTATCCGCCTACACCTACGAACGTGTCAAACTGTTAGCTGAAACCCAGGGCCGTTCCCTCTCGACTGTCATTGGAGAACTAACGCAGAGAAGCTTGACAGAAAGTGCAGGTGAAGAGGATGGAATTGCACGTGACCCCGAGACTGGATTCCGATTCATTTCCCTGGGTGGACCCATAATCACAGACCAGGACGTAGCCGAGGCCTTGGAAGATGACCAGTGATGTATCTCCTGGATGCAAATGTACTAATTGCCGCTGTCGTCAAAGAGCACGTACACCACACAAGAACGGTCCGATGGGTTGAACGCCATCCGGGAGAACTCGCTCTTTGCCCCATAGTCGAAGGTGCATTAACTCGATTCCTAATTGGCCAGGGTGTCCGTGGGAGCGCCGCTACAGCGGCTTTAATCAACGCATACGAGGACATGCGGTTTGCACTGTGGCCGGATCTGGTCAGCTACCAAGCGGTAGACCTCTCACATGTCACCGGACGCGGCCAAGTCACTGACGCCTACTTGGTGGCGCTAGCTCGTTCACACGACGCCCAGTTAGCCTCATTTGATAAAGGGCTGCGTCAGGCCTTTCCTGACACTGTGGTTGAACCAGGCAAATGAAGTCCTGGGAGCAAAACCCCGCTTGACGTGACGGCGTGACACTACGGTGGTGGTACCGCGCCATCGTGAAATTGAAATTAACGAACTGACAGCGAAAGCAATTTTGAACCACTTGAAGAAGGCGTGAACATGGAGCAACCCATCCCCAACAGTTCATTTCGCAAAACCTTGCCTAACGAACACAATGGCAATACCGGGTACATTCGACTCATGGCGAAAGTGATGGTCTCACT
>JAISMT010000198.1 GCA_031276585.1 Bifidobacteriaceae bacterium | reverse complement strand
CCGGACCGCTGCTTTACCGGGGGGATCTAGTTCCCCGCCAAACCAGCGACCAGGCGTTTCTAACCGCACCGGCGGCCCGTGGGGGATCGGAGTGGCGGCATTCTGACCCCTGGCGGGTGATGCGTATCCAAGCCGAGCTAGTGGCAGCGTTTGATGCTCTCGATGGGGTGGGTCCGGCCATGTCGGTGTTTGGTTCGGCCCGGACCCAACCGGAGGACCCGGTTTACCAAGCGGCTCGAGAATTAGGCGCCCTGTTGGCGCAAGAAGGTTACGGGGTAATTACCGGGGGTGGGCCGGGCATTATGGAAGCGGCCAACCGGGGCGCCCACGAGGCCGGCGGGCTTTCCATAGGATTAGGCATTGAAATACCGGCCGAACAGGGGTTAAACCAGTGGGTGGACCTGGGGGTAAATTTCCGTTATTTCTTTACCCGCAAGGTTATGTTTGTGAAGTATGCCAGTGGGTTTGTGGCGTTTCCTGGCGGTATGGGTACCTTGGATGAACTCTTCGAATCCCTCACTTTGGTTCAAACTGACAAGATCCAAGGGTTCCCCATTGTTCTGATGGGTAGTAGTTACTGGGGTGGGTTGGTGGGTTGGCTGCGTGAGACAGTAACGGTGGCCGGTGCTGTGAGTTTAAAAGACTTAGATTTGTTCAGTGTGGTGGACACTCCCGCAGAAGCCCTTGAGGTGATAAAGAACTCAGCGTTGACCCCGCGGCGGGGCGGCATGGGGCAAAGGTAAAGTGAGCTAAGTGAGCAACATTGGCCAGGCGTTAGGACTGTTTTTTAGCGGGTTCGCTTTCCCCGTGTCTCTACTGCTCTTGGTTTTAGCGGGTGGGTTGGTGGTGTTGCTGTGGCGGTTTGAACCAGGCCGATGGGCAGTGGGTTTAGAGGATCCGCAAGCTAAACAGGAGCTAGCAGCGGCTCGGCGGCGGGCCCAAGAAACCGCAGCACGGAACGCCATTACTAACCCGATTCCGGTTCAGCCGCAACCGGAAGACTAGATCACTAGATCACTGGGAATCTGAAACTTTGGCACTTACACCTAAGTTTTTCTCTCTCGGGGTGGGTTCCGTGGGGTCCCTGCAAAAGATTCGAGCGGAGCGAGAAGATTTTGCGAGGCCCGCTAGATCACTCGGAATCTGAAACTTTGACACTTGAGCCGACTTTTTCTTACGCGGGGCCTTCTAGGAATGTGGATGTTGTGTCCGCGTTCTGGGCGGTGTTGACGGGGGTTAGCAACGCGTTTACCTAAGGAAACGCGGAAGATGGGCCCGGTTGCTGGTCTATGAAACTGGATTAGTTACCGGTTTTCTAGGCGGCGTCCACTCACTGTCAGGGCGGGACAGTAGAATAGTCCCAGTTCACCATTGGAGTCTTGGAAGGGGACAAGTATGGCTGCCATGAAGCCGAGGACTGGAGACGGCCCGCTAGAAGTGGTTAAGGAAGGCCGGGGAATTGTGATCCGCGTTCCGCTGGAAGGCGGTGGTCGCCTGGTGGTGGAGTTATCTCCGGCCGAGGCCACCGAGTTGCGTGACGCCCTAACTGCTGCGGTGGTTTGAACCAGAAGCCGCCTCAAAGTCCAGAGGCACCCCCGCCTCAGACTCGGTCCACTCGCAGTGCTTTGCCCCAGGTGGGGGTGGTCCAGGGGCAGGTGACCACCTCTAAACAGGTGGAGGCCACTAACTGTGGTTTGTTGGCGTTAGACCCAACGGGGCCGGAAGCACAGGCTGTCCAAGACCGGTTTGGGATTGATCTGGAAGCTACGGCTGCCCGTCTTGGTTTTACCAGTACGGCTGGCGGCTGCACTTTGGTCGAGTTACCAGTGTTAGTGGGTGGTAACTCGCCTTGGGTGGGTTTGGCGCCCACTTTAGCGTTGTTGGGGGTGGCCGATGCCGCCCCGGACACTTTCCGCCAAGTGGGTGCCCGTTTAGCTCGCGCTGCAGCTGGCAGAGGGCCGGTGACTGCCCTCCTAAACGGGCCGAGTCCAGCCGCTACCCAGGCTTTTACGGAAGGTTACCGGTTAGGGGCTTACCGGGCACAACGCCGAGGCCTGTCCCGCCCTGTCAGAGGCGTAGTAGGTTCACCCGAAAACCAGTCCGTTGCAGCACTGACTAGCAGTGATTCAGACTTAGTAGGGGACTTGACCTTATTGGGTTCTTATGACGCGGTAGCGGTGACGCAGGGGAGTGTTGCGTCCCAGGCCACCGCCCTGGCCCGGGATCTCATTAATGAACCCTCAAACCTCAAAAACCCGGCTTGGTTGGCGGCTCGGGCCCAAGCTGAAGCTGCTACTCGTATCACGGTGCAAGGGCAGTGTTGGGGCCCCAACCGGTTGGCACGCGAAGGTTTAAACGCTCTGGGAGCAGTGGGGGCTGGGGCTTGGCAAGGCCCAGTAGCGGATAACGCAACTTCCCCGCGTCTGCTGTTGGTCACCCACACCCCGGGTAATGTACCGGCGGAGGGGTTACCCCACTTGGTCATAGTGGGGAAAGGAATCACTTTTGATACTGGCGGTTTAGACCTTAAACCCACCTCCAACATGGTGTCTATGAAAACCGATATGGCGGGCGCAGCAGTGGCGTTGGCTACCGTATTGGCGTTAGCGGACCTAGCGGCAGCGGGTCAAGAATTGAACCTCAAAGTGACTGCTGTGTTGCCTTTGGCTCAAAACGCGGTGGGGGCAGCCTCCTACCGGCCCAGCGATGTACTTACGGTTTACGGCGGTACTCGGGTGGAGGTGGGGGATACAGACGCTGAAGGCCGCCTGGTGTTGGCGGATGCCTTGGCTTTCGCGGTGGACCAATTAGACCCCGATTATCTGGTGGATATAGCTACTCTCACGGGTGCTCAAAGGGTGGCGTTAGGGGACCGCACGGGAGCCTACTTCGCCAGCGATGAGGCCCTGGCCCAACACTTGGAACAATCGGGCCCCGTGGCTGGGGAAGACTGGTGGCGGCTGCCGTTAGAAGACGCTTACGAAGAGCTGTTAGATACTCCGAATGCTGATGTGAACAGCATCGGCCGTGAAGGTAGTGGCGCGGGTGCCATTACAGCGGCCCTTTTTTTGCGCCGCTTCACGGCGGGCCGTCCTTGGCTGCACCTGGATGTAGCGGGACCAGCCCGCGCTACTACAACCCAAGCGTGGACTGTTAAGGGTGCCACCGGTTTCGGGGTCCGCAGCTTGATCCAGTTGGCGCAACGGCTAACGTGAAACTATGTGTCCGGCAGCCTTTGACGACCTTTGGGTGGTAATTCCGGCCTATAACGAAGCGAGCGTCATCGGGCAGGTGCTGGCGGAGGTCACCAAAGTGTTCCCCCACGTGTGTGTAGTGGACGATTCCTCTACGGACTCCACCGGCAGTGAAGTGCAACGTTACGCTGACCAAGGGGTGCGGTTGGTCACTCACCCCGTAAACTTAGGCCAAGGCGCTGCTCTGCAAACTGGTTTCGAGTACGTGCTGATGGACCCGCTAATGACGCGGGTGGTTACGTTTGACGCTGACGGGCAACATTTAGTGTCCGATGCCGTCCGGTTGGCCCAACGCCTGAACGATGGTTTTGACGTGGTGTTAGGTTCGCGTTTCCTGGGAACCGCACCCCAGATGGGGAAACTGAAACGCCTAGTGCTGCGCTTGGCGGTGGCGTACACCAATCTGAGTGTGCATCTAAAACTAACCGACACTCACAACGGTTTGCGGGCGTTAAGCCGGACAGCGGTGGAACAAATGCAACTCACCCAAGAAGGCATGGCGCATGCCACCGAGATCCTGGACCGGATTAAACGCCATTCGCTGCGCTACACCGAAGAACCGGTAGAAATCCACTATTCGGCTTACTCCCGGTCCAAAGGCCAGTCCGTTCTGAATGCGGTTAACATTCTGGTTGACCTGCTGGTGAAGTGAGGCCCCAATGTTGATCAAAGTTCTGCTGATAGCAGCCGTGCTAGTGGTTGGGTTAGCCATGCTGCGGAGTGGCGGTGCTCGGGGTCAAGCGTTACGCCG
>JAISMT010000009.1 GCA_031276585.1 Bifidobacteriaceae bacterium | reverse complement strand
ACCTCGGAAACAAAGATCGCTCCAGCCGCAGCTAACTGATCCACCACATGTTTGTTGTGCACGATCTCTTTACGCACATAAATGGGTGGGCCGTACAGTTCCAACGCGGATTCCACCGTGGCCACCGCCCGGTCTACGCCGGCACAATAGCCCCGGGGGGCCGCCAACAATACTTTGCCGCTCAATACTTTGCCGCCATCGCCGCCCCTACCGTCCTTCTTGTTCAAGCGGCGGATTCTTCGGCTCGCCGCACCGCTGCTTCAGCGGCTTGGTCTACCTCCGTCTGCCAGGACCGTTCCGCGCGGGAACGCAAGCCCAACAGCATGGCCCGGCTCATCACAAAGCTAACCCAAGACACAGTCTTGATGAACGCACCCACCCGCCATTTGGTCCACATGTAACGTTCCCGTACTACCAAACGGGAACCCGTGGGGCCTTCCGGTTCTAGAACAAACGACCAACTGAACTCAAATTCCATACGGCGGGTAGTACCAGCTGGGTCACCCTCTAGAACCAAGGCTTGACCTGGTTCTATTACCGCCACCCGCAGCGCTACTCTCTCACCTAAAGTGACCGGGTCTCCTACTTCCAGACGCTGCCATTCTGGTTCCACCACGTCCGCGTTAACTACCGGCAACCCAAACGCCCGCTCCAACCAGTCATAGGAGTAAAAACCACCTTTGTCTTGACCTAGTTGAACCAGCCAAGGCCAAACGGCACTGGGCGGTGCCGCGATCCCCACCGCCCGGGTAGCCTGCAAATTAGGCTGTGGTACCAGTTGGTCCCCAGGTAGGCTACGGCGCTGCTCTGCTGCCGTAGCCCCCCACCGCGATTGCCAATGCCAGGTGGCCAGCGCCGCAGCAGCAGAACCAGCGAAAAACAATCGCCACAAGACAGCTTTCACCCTGGATTTTGTCATGGGCAACAGTTTGCCACGGAGCTAAGCTGAGCGAAAAGTAGCTTGGCCAAAGGCAGAGTTTTCTTGAGGATTACCAATGATGCGCCGGTAAAGCTACCTAGTGCAGGCACAATGGACCGGTGAATGATTCCTCGGCCGAACACCCCTGGCCGGTCAGCCGCGTCTCTGAATCAGTACGCACTTATATAGCGCGTTTGGGTGCCATTTGGGTGGAAGGCCAGGTGGTCCAGTTCAACCACCGCAGCGGCATGGCTTTTGGGGTGTTACGGGATATTCAGCAGAACGTGGCTTTAGATATCGCGGTGCCCGCTAGCGCCCTACTGGGTTTGGATCTGCAGGAAGGTGCCCGTGTGGTGGCCAACGGCAAGATCGAATTTTGGCCCAAACAAGGCCGGCTTTCCTTCAAAATCCGGGAGATTCGTTTAGCGGGGGAAGGCCGGCTGCTAGCCCAGCTGGAGCAGTTGAAACGCAAACTCGGTGCGGAGGGTTTATTTGACCAAGGCCGCAAACAGCCCCTTCCGTTCGCGCCGGAACTAATAGGTTTGATCTGCGGCCGGGATTCCAAAGCAGAACATGATGTGGTGCAGGTTGCTACCCGGCGTTGGCCCGCCGCCCAGTTCGCTATCCACAACACGGCTGTACAAGGGCCTTTGGCGGCGGCTCAGGTGGCCACTGCTTTGGCCCAGTTGGATGCGGACCCGCAAGTCGAGGTCATAGTGATAGCCCGGGGTGGCGGTTCGTTGGAGGACCTGTTGCCTTTCTCGGATGAAGCTTTGATCCGGGCTGTGGCCGCTGCTGCTACCCCGGTGATCAGCGCCATCGGCCACGAACCAGATTCACCGCTATTGGACTTAGTGGCGGATTTCCGCGCCGCCACCCCCACCGACGCCGGTAAACGCGTGGTGCCAGACCACTTAGAGGAACTCCAGCTGATATTAGGAGCTCGCGCCGCATTAGACCGGGCTTTAACTACTTTGGTGGAACGCGAACAAGAACGCCTAGACGCTTTTTGTACTCGCCCAGCTTTACGGGACCCTAGTTGGATCATCACCCACCGCGAGACCGAGGTAGCGAATCTGGTGGCAGACGCCCGGCAAGGCATAGTGCGGCGTACCACGGCCGCCGAAGCCTGGTTGGCGACTTGGCGGGCCCGTTTGGTGGCACTTTCCCCGCAAGGCACGTTGGACCGGGGTTACGCCTTGGTCACTAAGAGCGCCACTTTAGTATCCGATGCCGCGCAGCTGGCCGCCGGAGACCAGGTGCGGGTGCGTTTAGCCAAGGGGAGTTTCAACGCCGAAGTACTGAAATAAGGTGGTAGCTATGAGTGTCCCCATTCCGGTATCCGAACTAACCTACGAAGCCGCCCGAGCGGAGTTGGTTCAGGTAGTCCAGGCTTTAGAGACTGGTTCACAACCACTAGAAGAAGCTTTGGCTTTATGGGAACGCGGGGAAGCGTTGGCTGAGCGCTGCCAAGAGTGGCTCGATGCCGCCAAAACTCGTATTGAGGCCCGGAGACCCAAGAATCCGGCGGTCGATCCAGAAGAGTAGCAGCCGAACAGTAGCCGGAACGTTAGTGGAAGGCCCCCGGATTTGGTCACTTCTTTTGTTCGGTGTTTTCGGTCCGTTGCCTGCGTTTAATGCGAGTATTTTTCGCCTTTCGCGGTGAGTTGGTGTCTGAGGGTTATTCTCGTTTAGTTGGGTTGATGGCGAAGCCTCTAGCTACTAGGTCGACGTTGACGGATTGGGATAAGCCGGGGACAGTGATCTCGGTGGTCAACTCGCCGTTATCTAATTTGAAGACCATTAGGCGAGCTTGGGGAATTTGATCTGGATTGTCTGGTTCGTCTGCGTAGGGGATCGCTAATACATGGGCAGTGTTTCGCCCCATTTGGAAAAAGTAACGAGCCGCTGAATCTTTATCTTTAGGGCGGACTGGGTCACTAGCCACCAGGGTGGTAGCTCCTGAACTGAGGTCAGTTTTAACAAGATGCCCTAGTGAGTGCCACCAGTACAAGTCACCGTCTAACACCGATCCCGAATCGTACAAAGACCAATCAAAAAAGTCCCCAGTTAGATCCAGTTCAAGTCCAGTTTGGTCTAAAACTGGGATGATTTTACGTTCCCCGCTCTGGGTGTTCCAACGCTCAATGGTGGGGCAACTCTTCAGACCGGTGTCGCTGGTGTAAATCTGACACTTAGCCACTGCCTCAGCTTCATTGGGGTTCCCCGCGATTGACTTCAACTCAGAAGAAGGTTCACCTTCTGGGTTGTCGTCTACCACTGTCGATATATCGGCACTAGCTAACAAAAACACTTCATCATCAACACAAGGCGCCGCCCTAGACCTAAAACCGGTGATCGTAAACAAAGACTCGTGTTGCGCTATCACCCCTTCATAGACTTCGCCGTCACGCACCAACCAGTTCAACGTTGATGTAGTCCTAACCCCTCCACCGACATCCCCGTCGTTCTGGTCCATTGAAAACACTGAATTCCCGCAAGCCGCTATCAAAGTTGCCCAACGGCCAGTGTTCTTCTTCTTTGAAGCACTTCCATCGTTTATTACGACTTCTTCGAGGTACCCATCTTCCGTGAAACCAACATTAAAGGCCCCTACCCGTGAACCGTTTTCAAGTGTCACCAACCCGTCTTGGTACTCCGTTTTAGGGCTCGTAAACACTTGCGGTTCTTGACCTGGCTGCAACAAGTAATCATGGGACTGGTCGGAATAAAACAACCCATCTTCAGTCCATGAGACCGCATTGGAATCCATACCCTCGTTCGCCACCAACTCATAACTACCATCCGCTTTGATGAACGCCACATAGCCTTTCGCTTGTTGTGCCACACCAGTACCCCAACCCCAAGTCGACGCCTGTGGACTCAAATACAACACCGCGTAGACTGACCCCAAGTCAACCTCCGATAAACCCACCACTTTGCCGGTCTTCTCTATCGCCGGAGCACAAGCACTCAAAACCAATCCAGCGCCGGCAGCCGCAGCACAGAGAACCAACCCAGCCCTCCGGCTGCGGCGCCACCAAAACACGCTAACCAACCCTACCTACGAGATGGTTTCATAGGTTTTGGTCCAACTTGAGTTCAAAATATCGCTCGGATACACTCCCGGACCACCGTTCGAATCCAAGTCGATACCAGAACCGTCTTTGTAGCCTACCCAAACCACCTGCGAGCAGTTCATCGCCCCATTTGAGGTTTTGTTGGCCACGAATAGGTAGTTATACGAACGTCCAACAAATGTGTTTGCCTTATTAGCAGCTTTGTCGCGCTTCGCCTGGGTCGTGTTGACATGTTGTTTCTTTGAGTTCTTTGCTACCTTCACATTGGTGTGCTCAGTGTTTCTCACCTTTTTGCCTGGACCCGGGGCTTCCACGATTTTCTTCTCGGTATAGTAGATGCCGGAGTGGCCGTGAGTAATACCAGCTGTTGATACCGGACTGTAGAACACGTCACCCTTATTCTTGCCCTTACCTATAGCCTTATCAGCCTTACCGCCACCGCTGCTCAAGGTCTTATTAGACCTGTGCTGCGAACTTTCCTTGGCGGCTTCGCGAACGGCCGTTTCAAACGTAATGCCTTTTTCCTTGGCATACCGTGTGAGTTCTTGTCTAATCTGACCGGCGGTAACACCGGGGTTATCGGCTACCAACTGTTTCACAGTGGTAGTCACGCTGTCTTTAGTGTCGACTGCAACCGTTTGTGCATTGGCCGCAGCACTAAAACCAAAACTAACACTTACAACAGCCAAGACGGTTATTGCTGTCTTGGTGATGCGATTCGTCTTCGTTCGAAATCCCTCCATTTTCGGACTGAACTAACGGGTTGTCATAGCCACCAATAAGGCGGAACCCGCAATTGATGCTAGTAGCACACAGATGGTGGTGGAGACGTTTGTAAAGGGACCATTAGTTGCCGTAATGGTTGCAAACGAAAGTATTGTGTCATGCCACGATCAAGGCGAGGCTCGAAACCACCAGCAGGGAATCCAGTGGGAACGGGGGGAAGCGCTAGCAGGACGTTGCCAAGAGTGGCTCAATGCCGCCAAAGCTCGCATTGAGGCCCGGAAACCCAAGAATCCGGATCAATCGCCGGATTCCTAGAAGGCCCCACAAAATCTCTTAGCTGCGCTCAGGCCGGAGCACCGTCTAGCCAGTCGCGGGGTTCCAAACAGGGACGTAACCAGCGGTAGTCCGAGGCAAACAGTGGTGAAGAAATCATCATGTCGGCGGTAGCCGAGTTACAGGCGGCTGGAGTGTTCCAGAGCGCTGCCAACCGGAGTAATGCCTTCACATCTGGATCATGGGGCTGAGGTTCCAGCGGATCCCAAAAGAACAAGAGCATGTCGATGCGGTTTTCTGCGATCATGGCGCCCACCTGCTGGTCGCCACCTACCGGTCCGGACAGCAGCCGGTTTACATCCAGTCCTAGTTCAAATTGGAGCATGGTACCGGTAGTACCAGTGGCCCATAGTTCGTGGCGGGATAAAGTTCCCCGGTTGAACTCCGCCCACTTGAGCAGTTCTGCCTTCTTGTTGTCATGCGCCACCAAGGCAATCCGGCGCCTTACTGTTATTTCTTCTATATTCACGGTTCTAAGCTTCCTGCCCCTGCCTTACATAAGCAATACCGTTTGGTAAACAACGCAGCCGAACCAGCTTCCAGCCACCCGTACCGCAAAAGACTTACGCAGCAAAAAGGCTATTGTGGAGTGTCTTTGAGGTGTTAATCAGGGCTGTTTACCTGCGGCTACA
>JAISMT010000084.1 GCA_031276585.1 Bifidobacteriaceae bacterium | reverse complement strand
CAAGGGCCGGTAGCGTGTTCAATTGTATTCGCTGTAGGTGGGCTGTTCATGGTGGCGGGTGCCCACACCAACGCCTCGGTGGTGCATCGGTTCAAACCGGAGACTTTGTTGCGTTGGGTGTTGCCGGTGGAGTTGATGTTTGCGGCTACCGGCCTGGTTTTGACCTACCTGGAGTGGGGTGGGTTAGTTTCTTTGATTCCGGGGATTTGTTGCTTGCTGTTCGCCAACGGTTTTGTGCCCGGTAACGCCTCGGCTTTGGCGTTGTCCCGGCACGGGGAAGCTGCCGGAGCTGCCAGTGCCCTGATTGGGACGCTGCAAGCTGGAGTTTCAGCTGGAGTGATGGGGTTGCTTTCTGCTTTGGGGGACAGTCAGCGGGAAATGACTTTAGTTCAGACCTGTGCTTTAGCGGCCGCGTTGATCATCTTGGTAGCTGGTGGGGTCTACCGCCGGGGCCACTCCCCGCGGCCCTAGTGACATCCCGCGGAGGCAAATTCGGTTTAGAAGTCCAAGCTTCACACTTTAAGTGATCTAGACCACTTGAGGTAGTGCTGGCGGCTAAAAACGAGCCGGAACGCTACGGTTGGTGCTAGCATCGGGGGAGTTTTGACACAGACGTGTTGCAGATTTAGTAGGAAGGGTTGGTTGTGTTGATGTCTGATGCCGACGGAGCCACCCGGTCGCAGATCTTGCGTCTGGTGGTGACCGATGGCCCGATCTCCGCCGTCGAGATTGCGGCTGGTTTGGAGCTGGCACCAGCGGGTATCCGGCGTCACCTGGGGGAACTGGAAAGCGACGGCTTGATTGTGGAACACCGGTTGCCGCCAGGAGAACGGGGGAGGGGGCGCCCGGCCCGTTATTTTGTGGCCGCTGCCACCGCTCACGCGGCTTTAGAACAAGAAAGCCACACCCTGGCGGTAGAAGCTATTCGCTTTCTCAAAGAAACAGCCGGGCCAGAAGCAGTAGATGGATTTGCGGGCCAAAGGGCCCAACGGCTGGAGGAACGCTACAGCCCAGCGGTGCTGCAAGCGGGACCGGAATTAACGGACCGTACCCAAGCATTAGCCCAGGCCATGAACGCGGACGGCTACGCCGCTACCGTGCGGCCCGGCCCCCAAGGCTTAACCCTGCAACTGTGCCAAGGGCATTGTCCCGTCCACCAGGTAGCGGAAGTGTTCCCCGAGTTTTGTGAAGCGGAAACCCGCGCCATCGGCCGGTTACTGGGGGTACACGTGCAACGGCTGGCTACCTTGGCGGGTGGCGAACATGTCTGTACCACCTGTGTGCCGGTGGCGTTAGAGCTACATCCGGCGGCACCGGCCCAATCAACGGAACTGAAAGGAGTTCAATGAGCGCGCCCGCACCTGGTACCGGACAACTGGACCAAGCGGAGGCTATCGCCTCCATTGGCCACTACCAATACGGTTGGCATGATTCGGATGCTGCTGGTAAATCCGCCCAACGGGGACTCACCCGTCAAGTGGTGGAGCAGATCTCCCAAATCAAAGCGGAACCAGAATGGATGCTGGCAACCCGGCTCAAAGCTTTAGACCTGTTCGGGAAAAAACCGCTGCCGCTCTGGGGTGCGGATCTGACAGAGATTGATTTTGACGCGATCAAATACTACGTACGGCCAGTGGACCGCCCCGCTACTACCTGGGAAGCGCTACCGGAAGACATCAAACGGACCTACGACCGTCTGGGGATTCCGGAAGCAGAAAAGCAACGGCTAGTCTCGGGGGTGGCCGCGCAATACGAATCTGAAGTGGTGTACCACCAAATCCGGGAAGACCTAGAAGCTCAAGGTGTGATCTTCCTAGATACTGACTCCGGCCTCAAAGAACATCCGGAAGTGTTCCGCCGCTATTTCGGCACCATTGTGCCCGCCGGAGACAACAAATTCGCGGCCCTCAACACGGCGGTTTGGTCCGGCGGCTCGTTTATCTACGTGCCGCCCGGAGTGCGGGTAGAAATCCCGCTGCAAGCCTATTTCCGCATCAACACGGAAAACATGGGCCAATTTGAACGCACACTGATCATTGCGGACGAGGGCTCTTACGTGCACTACGTAGAAGGCTGTACCGCTCCCATCTACCAAAGCGATTCCCTACATGCTGCGGTGGTGGAAATCATCGTGGGCAAAAACGCACGAGTGCGTTACACCACCATCCAAAACTGGTCCACCAACGTGTATAACCTGGTCACCAAACGCACCCGAGTCGAAGAAGGGGGCGTAATGGAATGGGTGGACGGCAACATCGGTTCCAAAGTGTCCATGAAATACCCGGCCTGTGTCCTAGCTGGTCCCCACGCCCGGGGCGAGACCCTCTCCATTGCTTTTGCTGGTGAGGGACAACACCAAGACACCGGGGCCAAAATGGTGCACGATGCCCCCAACACTTCCAGTTCTATAGTTTCAAAATCCATTTCCCGGGGCGGTGGGCGCACCTCCTACCGGGGTTTGATCCACATTCAACCGGGGGCGGAACGCTCCAAATCTTCCGTGATCTGCGACGCCCTGCTGGTAGACGATATTTCCCGCACCGACACCTACCCCTACGTGGATGTCCGGGAAGACGATGTCACCATGGGACACGAGGCCACCGTCTCGAAAGTCTCCGAGGATCAACTGTTTTACCTCATGTCCCGGGGCATGCCCGAGGCCGAGGCTATGGCCATGATTGTGCGTGGCTTTGTGGAACCCATTGCCCGGGAACTACCCATGGAATACGCCCTAGAACTGAACCGGCTGATTGAGCTGCAAATGGAAGGATCGGTGGGCTGAAATGGGGATTTCCACCCAAAGCCGTGGGACCCGGCTGGCTAGCTTTGACCCCGACCAGTTTGGCCAACCCACCGGACGGGAAGAAGAATGGCGCTTTACCCCTATAGGGGAGCTGCAACGCCTATTCACTTCTGAACTCACCGGCCAGGTGACAATCGAGACCACGTTGAGCCCCGGTGCACCCATCACCGTGGAACAAGTGGGCCGGAACCACCCCGCAATAGGGTTGGCGCCCCCACCGGGAGACCGGCTGGCGGCCGCCGCTTGGGCCGCTTGGCCAACCGCTACCGTAGTGACCCTGCATGGTAACCAGGCCGATGCCGTGGCGTCCGTACGCGTCATCGGGCGTGATACTCCCGCCAGCAACCAAAACCAACCCAGTGCGGCCCACCTGGTGGTGTTGGCCCAAGCTAACGCCCGTGGCACGGTAATTCTGGAACACCGTGGGCGGGCTGAGCTCACCCAAGGGGTAGAGATAGTCCTAGAAGAAGGTGCTGATGTAACCGTGGTGGCCGTCCACCACTGGGACCCCGGTACCATTCACGCTGCTTCCCACCGCGCCCGGGTAGGTAAAGATGCGCGGCTCCGGCATGTGGTGGTGTCCTTAGGTGGGGCCGTACAGCGGGTTACCCCCCACCTGGAATTGGCTGGTAGTGGAGCCCAAGTTGAAGCCTTAGGTATCAACGTGACCAGCAGCGGCCAACACCACGAGGCGCAACTTTTTGTAGACCACGCCGCCCCCCACTGCCAATCTCGAGTGACTTATAAAGGCGCGCTGCTGGAGCCGTTGGCTCGCTCGGTGTGGATTGGCGATGTACTGATCCGAGCTCAAGCCGAAGGCACGGATACCTATGAAGAAAACCGCAACTTGGTGCTCACCAAGGGGGCTCAAGCGGATTCGGTGCCTAACCTGGAAATCCAAACCGGCCGGATTGAAGGTGCCGGGCATGCCTCAGCTACAGGCCGGTTTGATGAAGAGCAACTGTTTTACCTCCAAGCGCGGGGTATCCCCGAAGACCAAGCTCGCTCCATGGTGGTGCACGCCTTTTTTACCGAACTGATCAGCCGGATTGGGCAGCCGGAAATTGAAGCAGCACTGCGGGCAGCAGTAGACGCCAAACTTGAGCCCACCACCCCCAACCAGCAAGGAGCTGAAGAATGACAGCAGTAGTGATAGCCCCCGCTGATCGCATTGGTCCCGGCGAACTAAAGTCCGTCCAAGTGCGCTTGGGGGAACCGCCGGAGGTGATTGGGGAAGCCCAAGAGCAAGGCCCCCCCGGGACTACCGCCATAGTGGTGGCCCACACCCTTGACGACACCTGGTATGCCATGGCGGACGTTTGCTCCCACGGGCCGGTGCTGTTATCGGAAGGCGAATTTGAGGGCTGCACTCTAGAGTGTTGGGGCCACGGTTCCCGCTTTGACCTCGGCACCGGTGTACCTGAAAACTTGCCGGCCAACGTACCTGTACCCACCTATCCCGTGTCTATCCAGGACGGGCAGGTAGTAATCGAGCTAGGAGGCGAAAACTAAATGGCGGTGCTTGAAATACGTGACCTGCACGTCAGCGTAGAAACCCCGGAAGGGGAAAAACCGATTCTCAAAGGTGTGGATTTGACGGTGCGTTCCGGTGAAACCCACGCCATCATGGGTCCCAACGGATCCGGTAAATCCACCCTGGCCTATTCCCTGGCGGGACACCCCAAATACCAAGTCACGGGGGGTACCGCCACCCTTGATGGGGAAGACCTACTGGCTCTGCCGGTAGACCAAAGGGCCCGGGCCGGGCTGTTTCTGGCCATGCAATACCCAGTGGAAGTACCTGGAGTTACGGTGGCCAACTTTTTGCGTACCGCCAAGACTGCTGTAGCCGGGGAAGCTCCGCCGCTGCGGGCCTGGGTGAAAGAAGTTGGCACCGCTATGGACGCTCTCCGGTTTAGCCGCGAATTTTCGGAACGTTCCGTCAACGAGGGCTTTTCCGGAGGGGAGAAAAAACGCCACGAGATTTTGCAAATGGAGCTACTTAAACCGCGGATCGCCATCTTGGATGAGACCGATTCCGGCTTGGATGTGGATGCTCTCCGGATTGTTTCCGAAGGCGTGAACCGAGCCAAAGCCAATACCGATGTGGGTGTCATGTTGATTACGCACTACACCCGTATTTTGGATTACATCAAACCGGATTATGTACACGTGTTTGTGGCGGGTCGCGTGGCGGAAGAAGGCGGTCCGGACCTGGCGGACCGCTTGGAGGCTGAAGGCTATGACCGGTTCCTTAGCGCTGTCTGAATCCGAACTAGAAGCGATCCGGGCTGATTTTCCAGTACTAAACCGGCGCCTAGCGGATGAGCGTCCCCTGGTGTACTTAGATTCGGGCGCCACTACGCAATCACCGCAAGTGGTTTTAGAAGCCATGGCGGATTTCACTATGCGCCACCGGGCCGCCGTTCACCGGGGTGCCCATCAGTTAGCCGCTGAAGCCACCGAAGCTTTTGAAGCGGCCCGTGCTCAGATTGCGGCTTTTGTGGGTGCCCAAACCCAGGAGCTGGTGTTTACCTCCGGTACTACTGGTTCCATCAATCTGCTTACTTCGGCTTTGAGCGCAGCCTCGGGGGGACGGGGTGACGGACCGGGGCGGCGTTTTGCGGTGCTGCCTGGAGACCGGATAGTGGTAACCCA
>JAISMT010000055.1 GCA_031276585.1 Bifidobacteriaceae bacterium | reverse complement strand
TTGCTGGTTCAAGATGAGGGACCGTCAACTAAGGCAGAAGAAAAGCCAGCTACCGCTAAAGCAGCAGCCTCAAATTCAGCCGCTTCTAACATCGGTGCTCAAACTGAAGACGCGTAAGTGTCCGCACCGCGCAGTCTTCAATAACCGTTAGTGAAACTAGATCCCCTGGGATAGTGAAATTCGGCTCAAACGTCAAAATTTAAAACCCCTAGAAGGCCCCACAAAATCTTCTCCCGCTGGTCGAATCTTTTGCGAGGAACCTCGCGAGGTAAGAAAAAGTCGGCTTAAGTGTCAAAGTTTCAGACCCAAAGTGGTCTAGGCATAGAAAAGGCGTTCAAAAACTTGCCGGGCCCGCCTCGCTAAACGCGAACGGTCTTCCGGCAAACGAGTGCCAGTGGGCGGCTGGTAGCCCAACAAACTGGCTACCCCCCGCAGTTGACGGCCGTCGGAGGGCACTACATCGGAACTCGAACCCACCCGGCCAGTCCACAACACGTTGGCGTTGCGGATGGACATGGCTTGCATCCAAGATGCAATTAGAACCTCGGAGTCGCCCTCGTCCATCAAACCAGCCGCTACTGCTCCCTGTAGAGCCTCCACCGTTCCAGTAACCCGCAGCTCTGGTTTGGTACTGGCGTGACGTAGTTGATAAAGCTGTGCCACCCACTGCACATCCAGTAATCCACCCGGACCCAATTTCACATGCCGGGCTGGCTCCACCCCCCGCGGTAGACGCTCCGCTTCCACCCGAGCTTTCATCAAACGCAAATCTTTTATTTGGGCTTCGGTCAACCCCCCATCCGGGTAACGAGTCGCTTCCGCAATCTCCATGAAGGCTTGACTTACCGCCTCGTGGCCTGCCACCGGACGGGCCCGTAACAAAGCCTGCCGTTCCCAAGTTAAAGCCCAACGCTGGTAATACTCCCGGTAGGCGCCCACCGAGCGGGCTAACAATCCGGAACGGCCCTCGGGGCGTAGGTCCGGGTCAATGTCAAGGGCGGGTTCGGGCGCAATTTGCCCCAACAAGGTGATCAGCTTAGAGGCGATGGCGACTGCTTGAGCTTGAGCTTCAGCTTCCGAAACGCCCGGGCGGGCTTGATGCACAAACAACACATCGGCGTCGGAACCAATGGCCATCTCGCGCCCCCCCAAGGAGCCCATACCAATCACCGCTAAATCAGTCAGTTCGGTAGCTGATTCAGCCCAAACCGCTTCACTAGCCAAGGACAAGGCGGCTTCGATGGTTACCCCCGCCGCACCTGAAACGGCCCGCCGGGCGGCGCCATCGTCCAAGATGCCTAAAGCCATGCCGGTAGCCAGCCGGGTAAGCTCCCGCCGCCGCAAAGCTCGGGCTGCCCGGGCGCCCTCTTCCGGCGTTTCCCGGCGTGCCAAGATAGCCGCCAATTCGGTGCCTAAATCTGCGATGGCACGGGGCTGTAAATCCTGGTCTTGCCCCAACCAGCGCACCAACTCTGGGGAACGGTCAATGTTTTGAGCCACATAGGTGGAAGCGGCTAAAGCGTGAGCTAATCTCTCGGCAGCACCCGCAGAATCCCGCAACATGCGTAAATACCACGGTGTAGAACCCAAAGCCTCTGAAACCCGGCGGAAAGACAACAACCCAGCATCTGGGTCGGCTCCCTTAGTGAACCAACCCAACATGACTGGCAGCAGTTGCCTTTGAATAGCCCCCCGCCGGCTCACACCATTGGTCAAAGCCGCAATATGGCGTTCCGCACCTTCCGGGTCACGGTAACCCAGGGCGGCCAAACGGGAACGGGCCGCCTCGGGAGCTAAAACCGCTTCCCCGGTAGACAATTTGGCGGTGGCTGGCAACAACGGCCGGTAATACAGCTCTTCGTGCAGCGAACGAACCTCCCGGCGGGTGTCGCGCCAAATTTTCTCCAACTCTTCACCGCTGGCCGGTTGGATCCGGGCGGCCCGGGCTAGCCGGCGGAGATCCACCGGGAGGGAAGGCATCAAGTGGGTCCGTTTGAGCCGGAAGAGCTGCACCCGGTGCTCTAAGGTGCGCAACAGCCGGTAACACTCAGAAAGCCGCCCAGCGGGGGCCCGTCCCACGTATCCGGCCTGACACAAAGAACGCAAAGCTCCTAAGGTCGAGGCGGACCGTAGCTGCGCATCAGCTCGGCCGTGCACCAACTGCAACAGCTGGACTGTGAACTCAACATCACGCAGACCACCCCGACCCAACTTGATTTGTTGTTCGGCTTGTGCGGGAGGCACATTTTGTTCCACCCGCCGCCGCATGGCTTGGGCATCTTCCACAAAGTTCTCAGATTCCACCGCATTCCACACAAAAGCCCGGGTGGCCTCGTAGTAGTCATTCCCCAAGGCCGCATCTCCAGCGGCGGGCCGGGCCTTCAATAAAGCTTGAAACTCCCAAGTTTGGGCCCATTTGCGGTAATAGGCCAGATGCGATTCCAAGGTGCGCACCAGGGGCCCATTTTTACCTTCGGGCCGCAGGTTAGGGTCCACCTGCCAGATGGTGGGTTCTTTAGCGGCTCCAAACGTGACTCGTTGTAACGCGGAAGCCAACGCACTACCCACCTCCACCGCCCGGTCATTGGAGACCAGAGCGTCAGCCGGTTTCACCACAAAGATCACGTCTACATCCGAAACGTAGTTGAGCTCCCGGCCCCCAGT
>JAISMT010000184.1 GCA_031276585.1 Bifidobacteriaceae bacterium | reverse complement strand
CCACAGATCTGGCTGGTTCAGAACAATACCTCCGCGGCTAGTTGACGAACCACGGTCTCGATACCCGCCCCGGTCTTGCAATCAGTAGCCAAAACGGTTCGACCTGCCCTGACCTGGTTGGCTTCATCCAGCATTACTTCTAGATCAACCCCTACATAAGGTGCAAGATCTGTCTTATTGATCACCAACAGATCGCATCGGATCACTCCCGGGCCACGTTTGCGGGGGATATCGCCTCCGCCGGCCACATCTATCACAAAAATCCAGTAGTCCACCAGGTCATCCGAGAAGGTTGAGGCTAGATTGTCGCCTCCGGATTCGATCAGAATCACATCCAGATCAGGGAAAGCGGCCTCTAAGCCGTCCGCTGCCTCCAGATTTAACGTGGGGTCTTCCCGGATCACCGTGTGCGGACAAGCTCCAGCTTCTACTGCGACCACCCGGTTGGGATCTATCACTCCGGAGCGGCGCAGCCTTTCCGCGTCTTCCTGGGTAACCAGATCGTTGGTAATCACGCCAACTGATTGCCCCAGTTCCTCCAAACCCGGGACTAGGCGTTCCAATAGCGCGGTCTTACCGGACCCTACCGGCCCCCCCACGCCTACTCGGGCTACGCTGGAAGTGTTCTGGCTCATCGCAACAAATACCTCCTGTTTAGAGGCACTTCCAGGGCAGGCACGGCATCGAGCAATTCACCATCTACCCTCACTTCAAAAGTGCTGGGATCTACCAATACTTCAGGCAGAGCTTGGTTACGAACCATATCCGCTTTAGTCAAATGCCTGGTTGAGGTGATGGGCAGGATACGTTTAGCTATCCCCATGGCTTCGCAGGCCCCTGATTGAACCGCCCATTGGGAAACGAACACCGCACTGGATAGAGCCGCAGCTCGCCCTAAACCACCCCACATGGGCCGCTGGATCACCGGTTCGGACAAGGCGATGGACCCATTGGCGTCACCCATCGCAGCCCACACCACCGCCCCTCCTTTAATGATTAGCCGGGGTTTGACAGCGAAGGAGGAACGCGGCCACAGCACCAAATCAGCTATTTTCCCGGTTTCAACCGAACCGACATACTGGTCAATGCCCACTGCGATAGCAGGGTTGATGGTCAGTTTAGCGATGTAACGTTTGATGCGTTCGTTGTCAGCTCCAGTCCTAGCTTCTTCCGGCAGGGGGCCGTATCGGTCCCGCATCACACTGGCTAACTGCCAGCATTTAGCCGTGTTTTCGGCTAAACGTCCCATGCCTTGGGTGTCAGTACCGAAGATGGAGATAGCGCCGATGTCGTGCAGATAGTCTTCCGCCGCCATAGTCGCCCCACGTACCCGGGATTCGGCAAAGGCAACATCTTCTGGCGCCGCTGGGTTCATGTTGTGGGCGATCATGGTCATGGGCATGCCTTCTTCGAGGCAAGCCGGTGTGAACGGGTTGGTTGGATTAGTTGAAGCAGGAATCACATTGGAGTAAGAAACCACTCGTAATAAATCCGGAGCATGCCCACCCCCAGCTCCTTCAACGTGGTACATGTGGATGGTTCGCCCCGCCACCGCCGCCATGGTGTCCTCGGCAAAACCGAACTCGTTGATTGAATCTGTATGCAGGTGGACTGGAAAATCATGTTGATCGGCAGCTCGCAGTGAAGCGTCGATTACGGCGGGTGAAGCCCCAAAGTCCTCATGCACTTTAACCCCTAAAGCGCCTCCTGCCACGGCCGCCTCAACCGCTGCCGAGTTGGAACCGCCCCGAACCAACAAACCATAGTTGACCGGTGAAGTCTCCGCGCCCTGCAAGAATCGCGCCATCTGGAATGGGGTACCGGCTCCGACTTCAAACACGGGGCCAACCGCCGAACCGATTATGGTGGTGGTTCCACCCGCTAAACAAGCTTCGGATTGTTCCGGCGACTGCATGTGTGCATGTGACTCGATAGTTCCAGCTGTCAAGATCAGGTCATGCCCGTTAATTGGGGTGGTGGCGTGTCCCACAATCAGACCGGGCGTAATCCCGGGCATGCAAGCTGGGTTACCGGCCCGTCCTATTCCCACAATCAGGCCGTCTTTGATTCCCACATCGGCTTTCACAATGCCGGCTACCGCATCAATCACAACCACGTTTTGGATCACTAAATCTAAGGCACCTTGTTCCGCGGTGACGTCTGCGGCTAAGCCTTCCGAATCCCGAAAGGATTTACCGGCCCCAGCAATCAACTGCAGGCCGTCCAACGTGAAATCTTGTTCCACCTGAGCTATCAACTGGGTGTCAGCTAATCGAAAACGGTCACCCAATCTAGGGCCAAAAACACTGGCATGTTCAACGGGGCGCATCGCTTTCATGCCGCCTCCCCTGGCAGGTCGTAGCCGTACTCACGGGCCCGGTCAAAAGCCCGTTGCCGAACCGCCGGGTCATCCAAGTCACCTTCCACTAAACCCGCACCACCCCAAACTTGACGTTCTCCCGAAATAGGAGTGAGTGCAACCGTTCGAGGCAAACCCGGCTCGAAACGCACTCCGCCGCCGGCGGGGACAGCTAGGCGGTATCCGTAGGTTTTTGCGCGGTCAAATTTAAGTGCCCGGTTAACTTCGAAGAAGTGTGTAAAAGACCGCACTTGGATATCACGGTCCCCCTGGTTGACTACCTCCAATTGGATCAAAGTTGACTCGGGGAACATTTCCGGCCGGTTTTGGCCTGTGATTACCTCACCTGGTATCAGGCCTTTAGTGGAGGCCGGTATCGGATCGTATATCGCCATCAGCTTGGTACCTTCAGATAGGGGAAGCTCCATCATGATTATGGGGATCATGGCGCCTACCCCATCCAACACTTGGTTAGAGGTGAGTAGTCCGCCTACACGGTCTCTGATTTCCGGGTAGGGCACATCTTGGCGAGCCATTAACATGGCCTCATCAGTCAAATAAGCTACGGCTTCTGGCTGGTTTAGCTTGACTCCAGCCCGCAGGTTACGCCGGGCTACTTCGGCGGCTACGAAGATAGTTAGCCGTTCCATCTCGGTTGGCGATAAGTTCATCTGTTTTATCCCTGGTGTCTCATGAGGCGAATAGTTTCTGTGCGGCATGCCCGTGCCGTTCCACCGCTATGTCCAACAGCCAGGTGAAAGCATGGGGAGTTTGGGCCGGATCAACCGGTGTGGCCAGCAGTTTTTCCGCCCAGTCGGTGGCCTGCAGCAGTGCCCGTTGGGCCGTGAGGTGTCCCGTTGTTCCCAGCCGCACCGCCGCTCCCGCATATTGGGACAACATGGCCCAGCAGGCTAAGTGTTCGGTTTGGTCCAAGCTCAAACCGTGGGCGGCGCAGAGGATCCCTTGAACTATCGCCAGGTGTCCCCTGGCTTTAGGGTGAGACCGGTAGCCCCGGGCAGTGGCGTCACCTAACCGAGACCACATACCCAGCAAAGCTCGCCCGGTCCGGGCCGATGCCGCCCGCGCAGCTTGCCCTAAGGTTGCCTTTTCCAGCGCGACGTCGTGCAAAACGGCCTGTTCTTGGCTCTCGGCGGCGAAGGCCCGGGCTAAGAACACCCGGTCGAAAGTGTTCCAACGGCAAGACACCGCTTGGCGCATGACCTGAGCCAAAGCATCGGGCTGATCCATTAAGCCATCGCCAGTTAATTGTTCCAAACCGGAAGAAAAAGACCCCGCTCCGGCAGTGAATAATGGATCAGCTCGAACCAGCAAGTTAGAAACGGAACTCATGGCAATACCTTGATTGCACCGGAATCAAGCCAAGGCCGGATTCGATCCAAATACTCGTCGGGGGGGCCTTCTAACGCCACCGCCAATTCATCGCTGCCTAAGGTCACCCGCCAATGTAAATGACCGGCATGGAACCCTAGTTGAAGTGCACCTTCCGTACTGGTAGGACACAAACGAAGGGTAGGGCGCTGGGCTGCCTCAACCACCACCGCACGGCTGGCGTCTAAAGCTAGAACGGCACCATCGGACAACTGGACCGAACGAGGTAAAGCCAAACCGTATTCTTGCCCGTCCGAACCAACTACTTTGAACCGCCTCCGCCCCAGGTGAGCCTCCGGCACCACGAGCCGAACCAAGCGTCCAGCAGCTTCTAAGGCATGAAGACGGTCATGGAACTGCGGATCAGAATGATGCCCAATTACGGCGCTAAAAGTATCGATGGAGAAAAGTTACGAGCGGAAAATAGCCGGACCGTTACGGTTCCAAACCGTAGTACGCCGTATGCCCTACAGCGCGGTAACAAATGCGTTAATTTGCTCTCAGTGATTCAACCAAGGCTGGATCAGAGCTGAAGCCGCAGACTAACAAACGGTTAGTGGCGCTAACCAACGGTGTTAACCGATGCCAAAATCTAGCCAGCGCAATAGGCTAAAACACACTCGGATGAATAACCCGGGACTCAAAGCAAAAAAATGAAGGCCCCCACACTAGGTGTTGAAACACCAAGCGTGGAGGCCTTCGAATGAGAATTCTTGGCGGTCAGACTACTTTTGCCAAGATGTCGCGTGCGGAGAGGATTAGATAATCGACCTCACCGAACGTGACTTCCGTGCCGCCGTACTTCGAGTAGATAACTTTGTCACCTACTGCGACGTCTAACGGGACGCGGTTGCCGTTGTCATCAATGCGGCCGGGGCCTACGGCCACGACCTCACCTTCCTGGGGCTTTTCTTTAGCCGTATCAGGTAGGTAGAGACCGGAAGCCGTCTGAGCGGCCGCCTCAATGGGCGTCACGACGATCCGGTCCTCGAGCGGTTGGATGGAGACCGACACTGCGGACCTCCCTT
>JAISMT010000174.1 GCA_031276585.1 Bifidobacteriaceae bacterium | reverse complement strand
CTGGAACCGCGCGGCGATTTGAACTCAAAGGTCGGGCCGCTGGGGTAAAAGTGATAGACGATTACGCCCATCACCCCACCGAGATCAGCGCCACTTTGCAGGCAGCGCGGGAAGAAGCTCCCTCCGGACGCCTCCTAGTCCTATTCCAACCCCACCTCTATTCCAGGACCCGCGAATTTGCGGCCCAATTTGCGGCCGCCCTAAGCGCAGCAGATTTGGTTTGGTTGCTGGACGTATACGGCGCCCGCGAACAGCCCCTCCCGGGGGTGAGCTCGGACCTCATTGCGGACCTAATGGACCCGGCCGTAGCTACCCGAGTGTCCCAATTCCAGGCTGCACCGGGCTTGGTAGCGGCGGCAGCTCACCCCGGTGACCTGATATTCACCATGGGGGCAGGAGACGTAACCGAACTGGGGTTACCCCTCTTGGAAGCGCTGCGGCAACGTGAATCGGAGGGCGGTGGGCCCAGTGGTCTTGGTTCTAGCGGTGGTTTTGAGCCGGGTGGAGGCGAGCCGCTCCGCTCGTCTGAACTGACAGGACCAGCTGGACCATGAGTGCCGCCCGCCGGTTCAAACTGCTCGAATACCTCGGTTTCGGCCCGCCCGCTCCTGCAGCAACGGCATCAGAACGGGTCCTAGACTCGTCTGCGTCGTCTGCGTCGTCTGCGTCGTCTGCTCGGTCTGTCTCGTCTGCGCCGTCTACTCCCTCTGCCCCGGCGGTAGCGGTGCCAAGACGGGCTTTAGACTCGCCTGTTCCGGGCTCTCCACCGTCTAGAGGCACCCCACTAAAAGGAAAACCGGCGGGCTCAAGTAGCAAAGCTTCAGACCCCAAACGGTCCAGCCGTGCCGCACCACCCACTGGAACACTCTCCGCAACACCGCGTTCCCAACCGCTGCCGGACCGGGCAGGGCTAGACCCCTTTGGTAGACCCCCCGCGCCCACGCCGGCCCAGCTCCTAGCTCAACGCAGCGCCGAAGCATTCAAACAACGGCGCCGGGCCGCCCGCCGGGCAGCGTTACACCGGGTTTTACGCTGGGTTATTCCCGTCTTAGTGCTAGGTGCCGTAGCAGGACTGCTCTATTTGACCCCAGTTTTTGCGGTCCGAGCCGGTGATGTGGAAGTGAAAGGACTAGGGGGGTGGATTGACCGGGAGCAAGTCCTAGAGGCGATGGCCCCCGATGTGGGGGTGCCGCTGCTACGAGTGAACCTCAAAGAAACCAAGGCCCGCCTTGAAGCCCTCTCCGCGGTGGAACAGGCCAGCGTCAAACGGGATTGGCCTACCGGGTTGGCAGTGAATCTAATACCACGCCGAGCGGCCGCCGCCGTGCTGGACGGCGATTCTTACGTATTGTTAGACGCGAGTGCCACCCAAGTAGTGCGGATTGATGCGCCCCCGCCCGGCCTGCCGATCATCCAAGTTCCGCTCACCAAAGACAACCAACGCACTGTAAAAGCGGTCTTAGTGGTGGCGGCATCGTTACCGGAATGGTTGGCTTCCCAAGTGGCGACCATCGGCGCCGAGACGCCAGATACGGTCTCTTTTACGCTGACTAACGGCGTGGTGGTGATCTGGGGTGATTCGGAACAGGCTGCGGTCAAAGCGGCGGCCATTCAGCTTTTGTTGAAGCAGCCAACAGTGGCTTCCATTGATGTTTCAGCTCCGGAATCTCCGGTACTCCGCTAAAGCAACATAGGTAAAAAGTGCACGGTAGGCTCAAGTGAGCCAAGTTAGTAAATGCGGGAAGGTGGACGTTTGTGTCCGGACAAGTAGAAGCAAAAACGGGAGCCGAATTGTTTGGCGACCGCAAAGATGTAGTGGTAGTGCGGGTGGACGGCCAGTTACAAGACTTAGACCGGCCGTTGCCAGCCGGAGCCCAGATAGAACCGGTCACTTTGGCGGATCCCGATGGGTTGATGGTGTTACGGCATTCGGTGGCGCACCTGTTGGCGCAAGCGGTTCAAGAGGTGAATCCGGAAGCCAAATTGGGTATAGGCCCGCCTATCACCGATGGTTTCTACTACGACTTTGATGTGGATACGCCGTTTACGCCCGAGCAGTTGCGCCAGGTGGAAAAAGTGATGACGCGTTTGGCCGCCCAAGGGCAGACTTTCCACCGCCGGGTGGTGACCGAGGAACAAGCTCGCCAGGAGTTGGCGCAAGAACCGTACAAGCTGGAGTTGATAGGGCTAAAAGGCAACACAGCCGATGCCGCCGAGGGGGCCAACGTGGAGGTGGGCGCCGGAGAACTGACCATTTATGACAATGTGCGCCGGGATGGCACCACCGCTTGGAAAGACTTGTGCCGCGGCCCTCACATCCCAGTTACTACGTTGATCAAAAAAGGCACTTTCAAGCTAATGCGTTCAGCGGCCGCCTATTGGCGGGGTGATGAACACCAGCCGCAGCTGCAACGGGTGTACGGGACGGCTTGGGCTAGTGCCCAAGAGCTAGCGGATTACACCACCCGTTTAGCGGAGGCGGAACGCCGCGATCACCGCAAACTAGGGGCTGAACTGGATCTGTTTTCTTTCCCGGAAGAGATTGGTTCGGGTTTAGCGGTATTCCACCCCAAGGGAGCCGTAGTACGCCAAGAGATGGAGGAATATTCGCGCCAGCGGCATACCGAAGCGGAATATGACTTTGTGTACACCCCCCATATCACTAAATCCAAGCTTTACCAGGTTTCGGGTCACTTGGATTGGTATGCGGATGGTATGTATCCCCCCATGCGTTTGGATGAGGAACGGGCGGCCGATGGGCATATCAAACGGCAGGGTCAGGACTATTACCTCAAACCCATGAACTGCCCCATGCATAACCTGATTTTTGCGGCCCGCGGCCGGTCTTACCGGGAATT
>JAISMT010000167.1 GCA_031276585.1 Bifidobacteriaceae bacterium | reverse complement strand
CACAAGATCTTCTTCCGCTGATCGAATCTTTTGCGAAGACCCCGAGTAACCCACCCCACAAAATCTCTTCGCTCCGCTCAGATCTTTTGCGAAGACCCCGAGTAAGAAAAAGTTGGCTCAAGTGTCAAAGTTTCAGACCCAAAGTGGTCTAGCCAGGGTCAACTTCAGCTTGAACCAAGACTCAAGCTCAACTTTAGGTTGAATGTTATTGTCCGATGACGCCCGTTGACGCCCGCTGTAGCCGCGGTCACAAACTAGGCGGCGGTCCCAATTGCTGGCCTGATTCCCGCCTCTGTTTCCCGCCTCGGTTCCTAGCCCAACCCCAGATAAGCGGCTAGAAACTCTCTTGACAAGTCTCCAGCCAGAGCCGGAGCGCTACGGGGCAACGAATGGCCGTGCCCAATCAATTCCACCCATTCGGCTCCGGGAATCAACCGCGCGGTGCGCAACGATTCTTGCCGCGGCACCACGTCCCGCTCCCCCGCCATCACCAGCGTGGGCACCGTGACTGATTCCAGCTGCGCCCGAGTCACATTGGGTTGCCCCACCATAAGCCCCCACACCTGAGCCCGGCGCCCCACAGCCGCATGAAACGGTGCTAAGAATCGCATCAAGCAATACCCCGCCAAAATGGTGGTTTTGGTCCAAGGTTTGAGGGCCCCGGGATAGGTGTTGCCTCCCATCAGCACTTGGGCTGCCAATAGGTCCGGCCGGTGCAACGCTATTTCTAAACCAATGTTGGCTCCGTCGGAGAACCCAATCACCCCGAATCGGCCCCGATAACCGGTACGCCGCCGGTAGTCCTCCAAAGCACGGCAGGTATCGATAGCCAGGCCGGTAATGGTCAACCGCCCCACCGGATAGGGGCTGCGGCCGTGGCCTCTCGAATCCAAACTAATAGTGGTGAAACCAGACAAACGAGGCACCATGCGGTCAAAGACTCGGCCGTCTTCCGAGTTTCCGTGCAACATCACCACCGGTGGTCCAGCACCTTGGATTTGGGCCGCCAGCTCGCCCAGTTGCGTAAACTCCCCCAGAGGGACTAGCGCTTCTGAATTTCCCTCCGGCGCGCCTTCTCCCGTCTTTCCCGGCGCCTTTGCTTCACCCAAGGGTTCTGATTCACTTACCGCCGCTAGAAGCTTAGGTGCGCCCACCATTCCAGGTTCTACCACCAATCCAGACTCTTCCCCCGGCTCAGACACCACCAGTCCAGGTTCCACCACCAATCCAGACTCCTCCAGCTCAGACTCCCCGGCTTTCATGAGGCTAGGTAACACAGCATCAGAGCCTCCCCTAAGACCGCTTTGCGTAAGAGTTCCAGATCTACCGATTCATCCCCCGCATGGGCTCGCGAATCCGGGTCCTCCACTCCGGTGATTAGCACTTCCAACTCGGGAAACGCGGCCTGTAATTGGGCCGCCACCGGAATGGAGCCACCTTGCCCCAAGGGCACCAGGGGCCGCCCAAAAGCTTCTGTCAAGGCCAGTGTGGCAGCTTGGTAAGCCGGGGCGGCGGCATCGGCCTGGAAACCTAAACCGGTGGGTCCGTCCTCTACCGTAACTTCCGTCCCGAACGGCGCGTGTTCCACCAAATGTCGACGCAGCGCCGCCTGAGCCGCTACCGGGTCCATTCCGGGGGCCACGCGCAAAGAAAGCCGCGCCCGAGCCACCGGCTGAATAGTGTTAGAACTGGCGTCCACACTGGTGGAATCCCAGCCGATCACCGCGATAGCGCACTGCCGCCACAACCGGTCTGTGACTGAACCTCGTCCGCTCAGCTTCAAACCGTCCACCACGCCCGCGGCGCGCCGCACCTCAGCCTCACCCACCAGATCAGACGCACCAGGCGTACCCGAAACCTCAGACGTGCCAGGTGTACCCGAAACCTCAGGCGCACCAGGTGTACCCGAAACCTCAGACGTGCCAGCTGTACCCGCCGCCGGCCCACACGCTTCCGGCTCCAACCCAGCCACGGCTACCGCACCACTGGCGTCATGCAAAGTGGAAATCAAACGCGCCAAACAGGTAGGGGCATCCAGGTAAACCCCACCCCACATACCAGAATGCACGGCATGTTCCGCCACTCGTAACGTCACCGTCAAGTCCGCTAGTCCGCGTAGGGAAGTAGTGAGCGAGGGTGTATCTACCGCCACGTTGTCACTGTCTGCTATCACCGCGACATCGGCCCGCAAAGCAGCGTGATGCTGTTGCAACAACCGGTCCAGCGTGGGCGAGCCGGATTCTTCTTCCCCCTCCACCAAAAACTTGACGTTCACCGGCAGGTCTTCCCCCAACGCTGCCAAAACGGCTACATGCAGGGCTAGACCGGCGGCATCGTCGGCGGCACCCCGCCCGTAGAGCCGCCCGTTTTTTTCCACACCTTGCCACGGATCGGTAGACCAATCGTTGGCTACGGGCTGCACATCGTGGTGGGCGTACAACAGCACGGTGGGGGCCGCCGGGTCTACCAGCCGTTGCCCGATGACGCCCGGCCCGCCCCCAGCCTCCACCACCCGCACATCGGTAACGCCTACCCCACGTAACAATTGAGCTACCAGCTCAGCGGACTGGTGCAACACTCCCGGCGGTGCGTCCGGCCCGGCGTAAGAACGCAACGGAATCAACTGCTGCAGCATTTGGACGGTTTGAGGAAATTGATTCACCACCCGGGCGGCGATCTCTGCGGAGGAAACCATGACTACACCGTAAACCCATAGACTGGACGGCGTGTTCGGAAAGCCCAAAGACAAAGCCACGGTTCCCACTTCCCCACCCAAAGGCAAGGGCCGCCCTACGCCCACCCGGAAAGAAGTCGAGGCAGCCCGGAAACGCCCCCTTGGTGGGGTGGGTACCAAAGCTAGTTCCCCCCTCACCAAACAGCAGCAAAAAGCCGCTCGCCAAGCGGCACGGGAACGTTATGACCTGGGGATGCGCACCGGAGACGAGCGCTACCTGCCAGCCCGAGATAAAGGACCAGTGCGGCGTTGGACCCGGGATTGGATTGATTCCCGCCGGTCACTTGGCGAATACATGGTGTTTTTCGCTTTAGGGTCCCTGGTGGCGTTGTTTGCGATTATGCAGTTTTTTCCCTTACTGGCGCCCATAGTGATGCTGTTGATGTACGTGGTGGTGTTCGCGATCATTGGTGATGGAATCATTCGCGGCCGCAAACTCAAAAAAGCCCTGATTGCAAAGTTTGGGGACGAGCGGATTCCGCGCGGTACGGTCTGGTACGGCGTGAACCGTTCCCTGCAACCTCGGCGCAACCGCATGCCGCATGTGCAGGTCAAACGCGGCGAATATCCTGAATAGACGCCGGCCAAGACGGGCCTTGGTAGATAAAAGCGGTATAGGCCTGTACGGCATCGGCACCGGCCGTCAGGTAGGCCGCCACATCTTCCGGATGGCCGATGCCGCCCACCCCCAAAATAGTTTTGTCTGGTCCCAGCTGTCGGCGTAGACGGGCCACCACTTCCAGCCCTCGGGCCAGCAACGGCGGCCCTGAGATACCTCCCCCACCAGGGAAATCATGCGCAATGGTGGTGTTGACAGCCACCACACCATCTAAATCCAGTTGGTCTACCAAATGTGCCACGGCATCAACTTCGCTATCCGCTAAATCGGGGGCAATCTTCACTAACAGTGGTACCGGATCCCGGCGCCCCGTGCCCTCTAGTGAATTCTTGGCCCCTAAACGGGCAGCTTCCAGAATGGGTTTCAACGCCCGGGTGGCTTGAAGGTCCCGTAAACCTGGCGTGTTAGGGGAAGACACGTTCACTACCAGATAATCGGCGTAGCGGGCCAGACGTGAAGCCGAAGCGTAATAGTCCCCGGGAGCTTCCTCCGCCGGAGTGATTTTGGACTTACCAATGTTCACCCCCACCATCACGTCCCAACCGCCGGGCTGCGCCCGTAAACGCCGCAAAGTGGCTGCTACCTGATCCGCTCCCGGATTGTTGAACCCCATGGCGTTACGCAACGCCTGCTGCTCCACTAACCGCCATAAACGTGGTGGCGGATTACCCGGTTGCGGGAAACGGGTTACCGTACCCACCTCCACAAAGCTGAACCCCAAAGTAGCCAAACCACGCACAGCGGTCGCGTTCTTATCAAAACCAGCTGCCAAACCCACGGGACCAGGCAGCGTACGGTGAAACAACCGGACGGGATGTACCGAACGGCCCGCACCCACCACCGTGCGGACCAAGGCCCGAGCCGGAGAGAACTGCCCCATAATCCGAATCAGGAAATGAGCTACGGTATGCGCCCGTTCCGGGTCGAGGCGCTGTAAAACCAGGTTGAACAAGACGCGGTACACCCCAACAGGTTATCTGCCTTACCATTACCGAGTGAATCAACTGACCCTGACCAGCGCTGACATTAGCTCCCTCGACGTCGCCACCGTACTGACTGGCGCCCGGCCCGGCGAGAGCGTACCGGGATTAGTGAGCGCCACGACCCTGGCGGCGTTGGGGTTCAACGGTGAGGAAGGCCAGTTAGTCCGCATCCCGGCTTCTGCCCTGGAAGGACCTCTACAGGCGCCGGTACTGGGCGTAGTTGGGCTCGGGCTGGATCCCAGTTTGGAGGCTTTACGCCGGGCCGTGGGTGCCGCATTACGCACCCTCACCCAGCCGTCCTCTCCTCGGGGAAAAGTGGTGGCTACTGGAAAACCGGCGGCTTTGGAGGTCGCTTCCGGATCTGACTCGGCTGGTTCCGGACTTGACGCTGCTGGTTCTGAACTTGACGCTGCTGGTTCTGGACCTGACCCTGCTGGTACTGGACTTGACCCTGCTGGTTTGGAGACGGGATCGGCTGGTTTGGAGACGGGATCGGCTGGTTCCAACACTGCTTTGGGGGACGCCATCGGGCTGGTATTCCCACCTCAAGGTGAGCCGGAAGCATACTTCGCGGCCCTAGCCGAGGGGGCCCTCTTAGGAGCCCACCACCCGGTAACGCTACTGCTGGGGGGTGCGCCGGGGGAGGCGGCATCGGACACTTTGCGGGCGGCCGTAAAGCGGGCGGGAATATTGACCCAAGCGGTGGGGGCAGTCCGGGAGCTGGTAAACCAACCACCCAACCAGCTTTACCCCGAAACTATGGTTCAAGCGGCACTGACAGCAACTGAAAACAGCGGCGTAAAAACTCAAGTTTGGGCTCAAAACGAACTGGAGCGAGACGGCTTCGGAGGCCTGCTGGCAGTCGGAAAAGGTTCCATCCACCCGCCCTATCTGGTGCAGTTGAGCTACTCTCCGGCCGGAGCCCAAACCCATGTGGGACTAGTGGGTAAAGGCATCACTTTCGATTCGGGAGGGCTTTCCCTCAAACCACGCGCTTCCATGGCCACCATGAAACAAGACATGGCAGGCGCTGCAGTGGTACTCCACACGGTGTTAGCGGCCGCCGCCCTCAAACTACCGGTCCAAGTAAGCGGATGGCTCTGCCTGGCCGAAAACCTGCCCTCCGGTTCAGCTGTCCGCCCCTCGGATGTAATCATCCAAAAAGACGGCCACGCCGTGGAAGTCACGAATACAGATGCCGAAGGCCGCCTTGTACTCGCTGACGGTCTAGCCGCTGCCCGAGAAGCTGGCGTAGACCAAGTGATTGACATTGCCACCTTGACTGGAGCCCAAATTGTGGCCCTAGGGGACCGGATTGCGGGAGTAATGGGCACCGCTAACCTGCGCCGAGCCATTACCCAAGCCGCTGAACAAGCCGGCGAAAGCGCCTGGGAAATGCCCCTGCCGGCCTACTTGATAGAAGTGTTTACCTCCGAGGTAGCGGACTTCACCAACGCCAACCTGAAAAGCGCCGATGCCGGGATGCTATCCGCTGGAGTGTTCTTGCAACAATTTGTGGGTGACCTGCCCTGGGCGCACCTCGATATTGCCGGGCCAGCCTGGAACTCCCACGCGCCCCATGGGTACACCCCCAAAGGCGGGACCGGATACGGGGTAAGGACCCTGGTTAGCTACCTGGAACGGGTTTAGCAGCCCGGCTCGGTTGTCTTACCCGTCTTACTCCAATCCAATCCCCGTCTTACTCCAATCTATGTGCGGACTATCCGCACGTAAGTGGGATTCCAGCCCCTTTCCGAGCTATATCCATCCTTTCCAAGCCACCTACCTGCGGACTATCCGCACGTAAGTGGGATTCCAGCCCCTTTCTCGGCCCTTTCCGAGTATTTTCAACCCCACCCAGGCCACCTACCTGCGGATCACCCGCACGTAAGTGGGATTCAAAGCCCCTTCTCGGCCCTTTCCGAGTAATTTCAACCCCACCCAAGCCACCTACCTGCGGACTATCCGCACATAGGTGGGATTCCAAGCCCTTTCCGAGCTATATCCATCCTTTCCCGGCCCTGTCCGGGCTATTTCAATCCCACCCAGGCCACCTACCTGCGGACTATCCGCACGTAAGTGGGATTCCACGCCCTTTCCGAGCCGTATCCACCTTCTCCAAGCCACCTACCTGCGGACCACCCGCACATGGATCAGTAGCCAGACACTGTTACAAGACTAGGAACCCGGATTACTCACCGGATATCTAAACCCAAAAGCTCTCCGAGTAGGCTGTTGACTTGGGACAACTGGTCTGGTTCAAGGGTGCCGATACACCCGCCCACAGTGGTCCGCCGCACCGCGCTTATCTTGTCGACTTCGAGATAACACTCAGTTTTTAAACCGTTTTCCGGTGTGGGGTTCACTAAAACTCGGTACGGCACGCGATCGTTACGGGTTCGAGTGAACGGAATCACCACTATTGAATCACCGGTCTCGGCCCCCGAATCTTGCTGCAAGAGAACCGGCCTCGGTTTGGACGCATAGGTACCACCAGCAACCAGAACGATGTCGCCCCGTCTAGCGTTCACCAATCCCCCCAGCTCGCACGAACCGAATCCAAGAAATCCATGGTTGAAGTTGGTTCTGACTGGGCCGCCAAGCTCAGTGGGATGCGCCGTTCCCGCACTGTTTGTACAGCTAACATCCTTATCACTGACGGTGCATCTAACCCAACTTCCTTCAGCACCCCTAGGAATTCGGCTTTAAGTTCGGGTTCTATCCTCACGGACAATGTGGCACTCATCTACCCTCCTTCGGGTTACATTTAGCTACAAATGCATTCTTTTGTACTACAGAATAGAACATTTTCAATAGCCCCCACCAGGTCTCCTTACTTAGGAGAAGCCTTACCAGCTGCACAAACACCTCAAGCATGCTTGAAGTGAGGAAACAGCATTGGACTGAGAGACCTACGTATGCATCAAACTACCCGACAAACGCACCCACCCCATTTGTCGGCGAGCTTGGCTTTGCTCACCACATCTACCTGCGGACCACCCGCA
>JAISMT010000119.1 GCA_031276585.1 Bifidobacteriaceae bacterium | reverse complement strand
CCACCTATGACCACCGGGGGATTCAGGGGGCGCAGAGTGGTGAATTTTTGCGGCTCATGCACCGCAAACTTTTGGGTGAGGACGGGTTCTATGATCGGGTGTTTGCTTCGCTGCGCATCCCCTATGAACCGATCCGTTGGGAGCAAGATACGGGTGCGCCCATTGAACAACGCACCTCGGCGGTGACGCGTCTGATTCACGGTTACCGCGTGCGAGGGCATATGGCGGCGGATATTGATCCGCTGGCTTACCGCCAACGGGGCCATGAGGATTTGGTGTTGAGTTCTTATGGTTTGTCCATTTGGGACATGGAACGGGAATTCCGGGTGGACGGTTTTGGCGGCCACGAAACCATGAAATTGGCCGACATTATTCACCTGGCTCGTGATACTTATTGCGGCAAAATCGGTGTGGAATATATGCATATTGAGGATCCGGCGCAACGGGCTTGGTTGCAGGAACGCCTTGAACACCCCCAACCCTCTTTGGGGCGGGAAGCTCAAATCCGAGCATTACGCAAATTGAATGAAGCTGAGGCTTTAGAAACCTTCTTGCAAACCAAATATGTGGGAGCTAAACGGTTCTCTTTGGAAGGTTCTGAGGTGGTAATTCCCGTTCTGGATGCCATGATTTCGCGTTACGCCGATCAGGGCACCAGCGAGGTTGTTATCGGTATGGCGCACCGGGGTCGCCTCAACGTGTTGACCAATATTGCCGGGAAATCATATGGGCAGGTTTTCTCCGAATTTGAGGATAACCCGGATGCTCGTGACACTTACCAAGGTTCGGGTGATGTGAAATATCACTTGGGTACCGAGGGTGTGTTTACTTCCCCAGCCGGTAACCCCATTCAGGTTTATTTAGCCGCTAACCCCTCACATTTGGAAGCCGCCGATGGCGTAGTGCAGGGTGTGACGCGAGCCAAGCAGGACCGTTTGAATTTGGGCCCGGACGCGGCTTTCGCAGTGGTTCCGGTGTTGATTCACGGGGACGCGGCTTTTGCTGGCCAGGGTGTGGTGATGGAAGTTCTGAACTTGATGGGGCTGCGGGGTTACCGGACTGGCGGCACCGTTCATATCATCATTAATAACCAGGTTGGGTTCACGGTGGGTACTGTGGATTCACGTTCCACTAAATACGCTACCGATGTGGCTAAGGGCTACGGCTGCCCGGTGTTTCACGTCAATGGGGATGACCCGGAAGCGTGCATCCGCGCCACTAATCTGGCCGCTGCTTTCCGGGACGAGTTCCAGATTGATGTGGTGGTGGATCTGGTTTCTTACCGCCGCCGCGGCCACAATGAAGGCGATGACCCTTCGATGACCCAACCGGTCATGTACAGCTATATTGATAAAAAGCGCTCGGTCCGCAAGCTGTATACCGAAGCGTTGATCGGCCGGGGGGATTTGACTATTGAGGAAGCCGAACAGTCTTTGAAGCATTTCCAATCCGAGTTGGAACGGGCTTTCACGGAGACCCGCGAGGCCCTTAAAGCACGGGCAGAAGCCGCGGAGCGGGATGCCCAATCCGGGCTGGGCGGTAACACCCCAAGCGGTAACGGCTGGACTAACACCACCTATGGTTTGGAATTACCGGCTTCGCAAAGGGAGGATGCCGGTGTGTTGATGGGCTGGAAAACAGCTATCAGCCCGGCTGTGGTGGACCGGGTTGGCCAGGTCTTTGTGACACCGCCCGAGGGTTTCACCGTGCATCCCAAACTCAAGGCCTTGCTAAATAAACGTGCCCAGATGGCTAAAGAGGGCGGCATCGACTGGGGTATGGCGGAAATGTTGGCCTTTGGTTCCCTATTGCTGGAAGACATCCCGGTACGCCTCACAGGGCAGGATTCCCGGCGCGGCACTTTTGCTCACCGCCATGTTACTTTCCACGACAAAGTAAACGGCGCCGAATGGACTCCGCTCTGGTTCCTTTCTGACCATCAAGCCAAAGTGTTTATCTATGATTCGGCGCTTTCTGAATATGCTATTTCGGCTTTTGAATACGGCTATTCAGTGGAACGCCCGGACGCACTGGTTTTGTGGGAAGCTCAGTTCGGTGATTTCTTTGACGGGGCTCAAACCGTGGCTGACGAGTTTGTTTCTTCAGCGCAACAAAAATGGGGTCAGAATTCGTCGGTAGTTTATTTACTGCCCCACGGTTACGAGGGTCAGGGACCAGACCATTCTTCCGCCCGCATTGAGCGTTGGCTGCATCTCTGCGCGGAAGACAACCTGCGGGTGGCCCAGCCCACTCTCCCGGCTAACTACTCCCATTTGCTGCGGCTCCAGGCTTACACCCGCCCCCGTAAACCTCTGATTGTGTTCACCCCCAAATCCGGTTTGCGCCGTAAAGAAGCCGTGTCTGCCATTGAAGACTTCACCACTGGCACTTTCCAGCCGGTCCTTTTGGATCCGGTAGTTCCAGCTGCGGGAGCCCGCAAAGTGTTGCTTTGCTCGGGGCGGGTTTATTGGGATTTGCTGGCCTACCGCAACAAGTTGGACGATGCCGCCCGGGCAGCTATCAGCATCGTTCGTTTGGAACAGCTCTATCCGTTGACCCAAGAGATGATCGATACGGTGTTGGAAGGCCTGGCCCCCGAGGCCCAACTGGTGTGGGTCCAAGACGAGCCCGCCAACCAGGGCGCCTGGAGCTTCTTGTTGCGTAAAGCCACACCACTGCTACGGGGACGCACTTTGGACGTGGTTTCACGCCCCGAAGCGGCCTCACCAGCCACCGGTTCGCATTCTCAGCACGCCATTGAAGAAGCCGCCCTCATGGAGCAAGCCTTCGCATAGGAATCCGGTACTGGAGCCCAACACCGGGATGCTCCGGTGACTGCCCGCAAACGGCATCGTCCTCTGGTCGATGTCGCAACGGTTACAACGATCTGCCAACGTTTACGACCTTTTACGAAGGCTTAAGCGCGTAGTACGACAGTTTCTCACTGTTTTATTCACCCCTGGGGACCCATACGTGTTTCGTCACGACTGCTGGACTTACCGCATACGAAAGTAAGGGAGCAGCTGTGCGGGTACTGATTCATGAACGGGTCATGCGAAAGCGACCAGGCGTTTCAGAGGAAGACGTTCGCAGTGCGTTCTCGGATGCCATAGCCTCGCAGGTGCGTTCGGGGTGAGCCCGCCTCGCACCATCGGCGTGGGGCCGGACCGGTCCGGGAGGCTGCTGCAGTGGGCTGCGGTGCCGTTGGGAGAGGACTAACCGGGCTGGCTCATATTCCATGCCATGCCCGTCACCAGCGGAGTGATGACTGAGTTGGGTTTGTCCAAGACCAGGAGGAAACATGGGTAAGGTTCACACGGCCAGCGATGGTACGGCGTTGACGGAAGAGTTACTGGACAAATTGGAAGCAGAGATAGAAACCGGTCAATGTGGAGGCTCACCCGGGCCGGTGCACCATGGGCGTCCCTTGGCGGTCGGGTCTGACGCGGCCAGCCCCGTCACGGTCCGGCTCGACAGCGCGCGCCGTGAAAAGCTGCGCGGACTAGCCGCTAGACGGCACGTCTCCCAGGCACAGGTTCTGCGAGATCTACTGGACGCTGCCACCGTCTGAAGCCATGTGCAGCCGGTTTAGCCGAAGGCCTGGCCTTCCAACTCGCCCCTTTGATGGTCTGGCGGTGATATGAGACACGCCTACCAACACCGGGATGCTCCGGTGACTACCCGCAAACGACATCGCCCGTTGGTCGAATCTTTTGCGGGGAACCTCGCGAGGTAAGAAAAAGTCGGCTCAAGTGTCAAAGTTTCAGATTCCTAATGGTCTAGTTAGTGCGGTGGGTGAGCAGCCGCAGGACTGACAGGCGCGTTTGGTTCCCCACACCGACCCAGACGGCATCGGCGCGGTGACCAGACGGCATCGGCCTCCCAACGGTAGGGCCCGCCAACCGCACCTGCTGGTACGGCCCTGCTGGTAGTGAAACCACTTGAGGCCGGGTTCTAAGCCAGACTCAGTCCTACTATTG
>JAISMT010000101.1 GCA_031276585.1 Bifidobacteriaceae bacterium | reverse complement strand
GCTCCCCCGAAGAGCTGTGGCTACAAGCAAACCAACGGCCCCAGAGCCGGACCCATTTCTCACCGAAAGCGCCCCACCAAATCTTGGCTCAAGTGCTACTGTTCCGGCCGCTAATCGATCTCTAGTTGGTGTCAATCTGTCAGGGCTCCGGCCGGTGGCAGCGGGCATTGCTCTGGTGGTGATGCAGTTCGTGATGACTGGCGCCATGACGTTGGCACCACTGTGGCTAGCAGGCCAAGGCTGGTCTACCCCGACCATTGGGCTTGCGGTTTCCCTTCACATGGTTGGCATGTACGCGTTCGCGCCTATCTTTGGCCGCCTGGTTACGCGGTACGGCGGGGGTTGGACTTTGGGGTTCACACTTGGCTTGGTGGGGATAGTGCTGCTATCCGCTGTGGTGGCCGATGCCGCCGCTGTAGTAGTGCTAAGGCTCTTCTTAGTGGGGGTGGCCTGGTCTGCGGCCCAAATCACTTCCACGTTGGAACTGTCCCGGTTAGCCAACACGCCGGACCCGGCCGCCGGAATCCGCACCCAAGGCACCATTGACCTATTGGCAAGCTTGGCGGGAGGCTGTGGAATCGCGCTAGCTGGCTTGTTACTGACGTCCATGCCCTACTCGGTTATCCAATTGGCCCACGGAGCCACCATGCTGGTGGTGGCTTTAGGGGTTGGTTTCTGGAAAAACCGGAAGTAATAGAGCCGCCAACCAAAAGCTAGGGCGGCAGTGTTTTGGTTAGGCTGGCCGGTATGGATGAACAGCCGTTAGTGGACCGAGGCCAGAACCGTTCCCAACGCCCCGAATCCGGTGCTTTTAGGGAGTTTATGACCCAAGATTGGGGGGAAGCCGCTTTAGAGGCCGGAGCTACCGCACCGGCAGCGAGCGCCCCACCCGCGCAACAACGCCGCGACCAGTTGGCCCGTCAGTTCCCGGGTGACCGGCTGGTGTTTCCCGCCGGTCCTCTGGTGCGCCGTTCCAATGACACGGATTACCGTTTCCGCCCCCACAGCGCGTTTGCTCACCTCACTGGTTTGGGTGGGGACCAGGAGCCCGATGCTGTACTGGTGTTGGAGCCGGTGGCCCACACGGAACGGGCTTTGTTGGCCGGGGACCCCACTCATGAAGCCACTTTGTATTTCCGCCCTAGTGCCACCCGTGACACCCCCGAGTTTTACGCCGATTCCCGGTATGGCGAATTTTGGGTGGGCCGCCGCCCCTCCTTAGAGGAGTTAGCTACCCAAACCCAGATCCGCACCGAACATTTAGACCAGTTACGGGACGCTTTAGCTAAGGATGCGGGCCAAGTCCAGTTGCGGGTAATTCCGGAAGCAGATAGCGCTGTTACCCAGATGGTGGAACAGGTGCGGCAAGAAGCTGGCACCCCAACCGCCGAGCCCGCTAACGGCACGGACAGCACCCCATTGGATCCGGATTCGTTGTTGGCACAGGCCGCCTCTGAGGCCCGCTTGATCAAAGACTCTTATGAAGTGGAGCAGATGCGGTTGGCGGTTCAAGCCACCATCGAAGGGTTTGAACGGGTGGTCCGCGCGTTGGGGGAAGCGAAAACGCACCCTCGCGGTGAACGCGTGGTGGAAGCTACCTTCGAGACCGGAGCCCGGGTGGCCGGCAATGGGGTGGGTTACGAGACCATTGCTGCGGCTGGACCTCACGCCACCACCCTGCATTGGATTCGTAATACCGGTCCGGTGCGGGACGGTGACTTGTTGTTACTAGATGCCGGAGTAGAGGTGGATTCGCTGTATACAGCCGATTTGACTCGCACCGTACCGGTTTCGGGCCGCTACACCGAGGTACAACGCCGGGTTTGGGAGGCGGTAGTGGATGCCGCCGATGCCGCTTTTGCCGCCGCCCAGCCCGGCAACCTTTTCCGGGACATACACCATGCCGCTATGGAGGTGATTGCCCAACGGTTAGAAGAGTGGGGGTTGCTTCCGGTTACCGCCGAAGAAGCTTTGAGTAAGGAAGGGCAGCAACACCGCCGTTGGATGGTACACGGCACTTCCCACCACCTGGGTATAGATGTGCATGATTGCGCTCAGGCCCGCAAAGAGTTGTATCTTGATGCCCGTTTGGAGCCCGGCATGGTGTTCACCATTGAACCGGGCCTCTACTTCAAAACGGAGGATTTGGCAGTACCGGAGGAGTACCGGGGTATTGGTTGCCGCTGCGAAGATGATGTGCTGATTACAGCCTCCGGAAACGAGAACCTCTCCCGCGCTCTTCCCCGGCGAGCGGACGCCATCGAAGCTTGGATGGCGGGTTTGATCCGCCGTCCGTAGCGCCTTTAATCCGGCTGCCCTATTACGGTTTCGGTGGCTGCCGCCGTTAGTCTGGGACGGTGAACCCTTCCCGCCGTGTTTTTGTGGCCCGTTTGGCCGGAACACCGGTTTTTGATCCCATTGGAGACCGGGTGGGTTGGGCGCGCGATGTGGTGGCCACTATTGCGTTGAAGGGGCGGCCCCGGGCTATCGGTTTGGTGGTGGAGGTGCCGGGTAAACGGCGGGTGTTTTTGCCTTTCACGCGGGTCACCTCGGTGGACGCGGGGCAGATTGTTTCCACTGGGCTGGTCAACATGCGGCGTTTTGAGCAACGCCCCAGCGAAACCCTAGTGGTGGGGGAACTGTTGGACCGGCGTATCACTTTGCAAAGTGGTTCTCCCGTGGTGATCGAGGATGTGTCTATTGAAGCTAACGCCCAACTGCGGGGCGATTGGGAGGTCACCCAACTGTTTGTGCGGCACCAAACGGGAGGGCTCGGCATCGGGCGGCGGCGGGGGCAAACCGAACTGTTGGACGTGCGGGAGGTACCAAACCTAGCGGGCCAAG